>CBHEUU010000171.1:0-8321 GCA_965990355.1 uncultured Chitinophagaceae bacterium | reverse complement strand
GTTACCGGAACAAACCGGGTTAAATCTAAACTGATTATTATGAGAAAACTTTTATGGTTATGCCTTTTGCTGTCTGCATTAGGCAGCAAGGACTTACTGGCTCAAAGCCGCACAGTCCAGGGGGAAGTGACCAATGAAAAAGGAGAGCCCGTTGCATCGGCTTCCATCAAAATCAAAGACAGTAAGGCTGGTACCATCACCGGCGCAGACGGAAGCTTCTCCCTGAATGTAACATCCAACAATGCAATCCTCATTATTTCTTCACTTGGCTTTGAAAGCAAAGAAGTGGAACTGACCGGTAAAGACGATATTACTGTGCAACTCACTGCCACTGCAGGTAATCTCGGCGAAGTAGTGGTGGTAGGTTACCAGCAGATCAGCAAAGCGAACATAACCGGTGCTGTAGCAAAAGTGAACGGAGCTGAAGTTGCCAACCGTCCTGTAATGAGTTTCGACCAGGCTTTAACCGGTAAAGCAGCAGGCGTACAGGTGAATACTTCATCAGGATTGGTAGGCGATAATGTGATCATCCGTGTACGGGGTGCTGCATCCATTTCTTCCGGCAGTCAGCCATTGATCGTTATTGATGGCGTGCCTGTGTCGCAAGGCAATGACGGACAGTTGTATAACCCTGCCAATACACTCGCCGATATCAACCCCAATGATATCGAAAGCGTGGAAGTATTGAAAGATGCATCTGCCGCTGCTATTTATGGCAGCCGCGCTTCTGCAGGTGTATTGCTGATCACTACAAAAAAAGGAAAAAGCGGTGCCGCTACTCTTACCTATGATGGATATGCCGGTGTGAACCGCCCTGCCCGTGAAATGAAAGTGTTGAATGGAGAACAATACAATACTGTGATCAATAAACTCCGTTCTAATGCAGGGCTGACCAATATCGCAGCATATGGTGATTACAATGGTGATGGACAACAGGATACTATATCTACAGACTGGCAAGATGAAGTGTATCGCAGTGGCGCAACACAAAGCCACCAGATCGGCATTAGCGGAGGTGCCGGCAAAACCACGTATTATGGTTCTCTTGGGTATAATGATTTCAAGAACTACATCATCGTAAACCGCCAGAAAAGATCTTCTGCACGTCTTAACCTGACTACACAAGCTACAAGCTGGTTGGAAACAGGCATCAAGATGCAGTATTCACAAACCACTTCCTATGGTCTTGGCAGCGGCACCGGCGGAGCACTTAGTGGTGTTCCTTTTGGACCGCTGACGGCTTATCCCAATGTGCCTATCTATAAGGAAGATGGAGAGTATTACACAGGGTCCGGCGGCAACTCTCCATTGAATAATACGCCCAATCCTGTAGCAGTTCAAAACCTGAACTATGATACACGGGAAAGCAGGCGTCTCATCGGCAGTATTTATGGTGAAGTAAGATTATTCAAAGGACTTAAGTTCAGATCACAATACAACGTAGACCAGCTTTCTGCTTATACTGATCAGTACTGGGATGCTTCGGTTGGTGACGGATCAGGATTGGCTGGCCTTTCACAAACTGTTACCAATGAAAAACGTGTGTGGAGCTGGAGCAATACACTCAATTATGTAACACGTTTTGGAGATCATGATATCAATGCACTGGCTGGAGCTGAATACACACGGCGGAATGGTGTATTCTATTACGCTTCCGGCGTCAGCATTAATGATCCGTTGTTCCGTTTAATTGATCCGGCCAACTTCGCTTCAGTAAGTGCACAAAATGGAAATACAGAAAACAATGGGCTGGCTTCTTACTTTGGTGGTATCAATTATGGTTATCAAAATAAATACATCGCCACTTTCAATATCCGTGCAGATGCTTATTCAGGCTTTGGCCGGGATAACCGTTGGGGCTACTTTCCCTCAGGTGCTGTTGCCTGGCGCATAAGCCGTGAAGATTTCATGCGGCCTGTGTCGGCCATCAGCGATCTGAAACTGCGAGCCAGCTATGGTATCACAGGCAACTCCAATATCGGCGATTTTCCTTCGCTTGCCACTTTTGCTCCAACTCAATATGCAGATATCCCTTCGCTCAATCTGAATAACCCAGGCAACACCTCGCTGAAATGGGAAAAGACAGCGCAACTGGATATCGGCTTTGACCTCACTTTGCGCAAAGGCATACAGGTTAATTTTGATTACTATAAAAAACAAACCAAGGACCTGATCCTTAACAATCCTGTACTCGCCACGCTTGGTTTCCCTGGCAATGTGATCACTGAAAACATAGGTGAGATCAAAAATGAAGGATTGGAACTGTCGCTGAATATTCCTGTATTCAATAAAAAGGATTTTACCTGGGATATCAATTTCAATACAGCCTGGAACCGCAATAAAGTGGTTGCCACCAATGCCAATGGTGATGATATTCTTGGAGGCAACAGCATTGTGCGTCCCGGTCATAATATGAGCGCTTTCTTCCTGATCCGCTGGGCTGGGGTAAATCCCACGAACGGTTTACCCACGTTCCTGGATGTAAAAGGTGTTCGTAAGCAATACGATCATTCACAACCTGCCGCCAACCGCTGGACTTTGGTAGAAGGAGGATCTGTGACCACTCCTATCACTGCAGCGGACCGCGTGGTGCATAATAATAAAACACCTTATCCCAAAGTATTTGGTGGCCTTTCACAAAACCTGCGTTACAAGAACTTCGACATGCTGGTTGATCTCCAGTATTCACTTGGGTTTTATGTATACAACAATACACTGCAGGCCCTGATGACCTTTAACACCAACCGCAATAAAAGCGAATACGTCCAGGATGCATGGACCAAAGCAGGCGATCAAACAGATGTGCCACGCATGTTCTGGGGAGATAATCAATGGAGCCAGGTTTCTTCCCGTTGGCTGGAAAAAGGAGATTTCCTGCGGGTAAGAAACATGCAGATAGGATACAGCCTTTCGCCATCTGTTCTTGAAAAAATAAAACTGAGCCGTGTCCGGTTTTATGTGCAGGTACAAAACATGTGGACGATCACCGGTTATAAAGGAGTAGATCCCGAAGCAAATGCCAATGGTAATGTAAATATCGGTCTGGGCATTGACAACTTCAGACCTTACTTGCCAAGAACGATCACCGGAGGTATCAATATCGGTTTTTAATCAGTAAAAGAAATTATTATGAAACAATTATTATATAGCCTTACTATTGCCACACTGCTGGCATCCACATCCTGCCAGAAAAAAGTGACGGATGATGTGGTACCCAACGACCGCTTATCTTCCGACCTTGCTTTTTCAACACCACAAAAAATAGAGAATGCAGTTGTTGGAGCTTACAATGCTTTGCAGGACCCCAATTTCCTTTCAGGACGTGCGTTGGTGTATATCGATCTGCAGGGAGAAGACATCTTTGACAAGGGAGCTTTCTTTGGTGATCTTGCACGTTTCAATATGTTATCCAATAACGGTTTTCCTTTAGGTGTTTGGACAGCAGCTTATGGGTCTATTGCAACAGCCAATCGCAATATTGCCGGCATTGAAGCCAATGCCTCCCTGCTTACTGCAGAAAGAGCAAAGGAACTGTTGGCTGAATGCCGCTTTATCCGTGCAGTAGCACATTTTTACCTGGTCAACTTCTTTGCGCAACCATTTTCGTTCACAGCGGATGCTTCACATGCAGGCGTGCCTATTATTACACAAAGTTTTTCCAGCAACACACCGGACGCCAATAAGCCAAGGGCCACTGTCAATGAAGTGTACAATCAGATAATCACTGACCTGCAACAGGCACTTACTGATCTGCCTCTCGAACAGGCTGATCTCTATACAACCAAAACAAGAGCTACCAAAGCATCGGCAGCAGGTATCCTGTCCCGGGTTTATCTGTACAAGAATGATTATGCGAATGCAAAAGCGATCAGCAAAAACATCATGGATGGATTGTATGGAAATTTCGGGTTACAAACTTCTCCTGATGGAGCTTTCGGTCCTGGCAATTATGAAACCAGCGAAACCATTTGGAGCATTCCAAACAATCTGAATGATAATCCCAATACCAATAATGCCCTGCCACAACATTATAATCCTGCAGGGCGAGGCGATCTGGCCGTATCAAAAACCTTTACCGCTGCTGCAACCAATTCCTATTTCGCAGCAGATGATAAGCGCCGGGCAATGCTGATTGCCGGCACAGGTTCCAATACAGGGTATGTTTTTACCAATAAATATCCTGATGTAGCTACCAGGGCTGACTGGGCGCCCATCTTACGTTATGCTGAAATCCTGCTCACTTATGCAGAGGCAAGTGCAAGACTGGCTGCCGGTGTTGATGCCGATGCAATAACAGCCACGAATGAAGTGCGTGACCGTGCAAGGGTCGGCAGTCCTGCTTACACCGTTGCTTCCTTTGCCAATAAAGATGCACTTATCAATGCCATAATGGGAGAAAGGAGAATTGAATTGGCTTTTGAGGGTCACCGCCTCTGGGACATCATGCGGGTAAAAGGCAGTGTCAGCAACAAATATGATAATGATGGTGTCACCATTTTGCCTGTGCAGGCTTTCGGTGCAGATAAAAGCATCATGCCGATACCTCAGGTGGAAGTGGATAAGAGCCGCGGAGTGTTATCGCAGAATAAAGGGTATTAAAAATAATGGCATAAGCGCCAAACATTTCTTATGTGAGTACTTCCGGGCTGGTATTTCTATACCGGCCCTTTTTTATTGGATACCTGTCAAAACAAAACAGCCCATTGGAAATCCAATGGGCTGTTTATTAAAAAATATGCTGAAGATTAATTACGGGGCTTATCCGTTGCCGCAATCACCAGCAAAGACATTATCAAAATAAAGCTGTATTCGCAACCGCCACTTCCGTGTTCGCCAACAAACCATCCCTTTCCTGCATGGATCAACACAATTCCTACAAGCAACAGGAAGATGAGCCCGGCAGCTATCCGACGGGTAAAATAATTCAGTGCGAGCAGGACTGATCCCGCTATTTCAAAAACAGTGATCGCTATCACCCATGCTTTACCGAAAGGCATATTCTTTGCTTCAAGATATGCCGCGAATTGGGGAATGGTGCCATTGAACGTTCTCACCACCGCATGGAGCAGGAAGATCAGCGCTGTTGAAAAACGTAGTGCAATCAGGGTTTGCTGAAGAGATAAAAAGGGAAATGTGCGTTGCATAATAGCAGTTTTTATGGTAATGAGTGGAATAATTGCTACTGGAAGATGTAAGGAAGTGAGCCAGATATGACCGGACTGTTAGTAAACTCTTGCGATTTCACCAATACATTATCAACCAGTATTTCCAGCTTCACAGTGCCACCACCGGAATGGTTAACAGATATCGACACGTTATCATATTGGTTTACAGTAAGGCTCAATTTTTTGCTAAACGGTAAGCTCACATTGCTAAGACCGCTTAAACTACCTGCTTCATTCCTGTAAACAACCTCACTGGCTGTAGTGATACCAGAAGATGACGATACCCGGTACTCCACACTTACTTTTTTGGGATAAGAAGAAGCAGGAGGATCGTCGTTATCCTTGCCGCAGGAAGCCGATACGAAGAGCACAGAAGCCATTAGTAAAATGGATTTAAAACGCATTGTTTCAGATTTAGGGTTTACAAATAATGATCATCCGAAAATAGCTGACAGGCTTATTAGCCTCAATTGTATCCGGTGGCTGCATTTATCTGTATAGGACTGGTTATAGAATTTTGACAGATAGTTTTTAGCATTCGTAGGTAGATTTCCGCTGTTCATACTCAATTTGCCCACATTGACGGCATTTTTGTATCCTATGTTTTTTTAGCCGATTTTAGACGGATGAAAAGGGTGATACTGCATATCTGTTTCTGGACTTCCTATATCATATTCTGCATGGCAACGGAATATATGTGGGCAAAGAGCGTTATGCCCGGTATAAGTTCCTTTGAACTGCTGAAAGGGATGATAATAATAGCTGTGAGCACTTCTATACCCGAAATCCTTTTTTCCTATTACATGATGTATTACGGTTTTGAACGCCTGATCCGCAAAAAAGGATCACTCGCGTTCAATATCATCGGTATCCTGGCTGTTCTTATCTTTTGCATATTCCTGGTGCGATTGATCACTTATTATATGTTGGGGTATGTAGTATACGATGGAAAAATGGCGCAGCCCAGTGTACTTGACCCGCTGATCATATCCAGGAGCATCATTTTTATGGGGTTTGCATCAGGAATAGCAGTATCCATCAAGCTACTCCGAAACCAGCTTATCTCCAAAGAGCGTGAGAAAAATCTTATCCGGGAAAAACTTAGCACGGAAATCCAGCTCCTGCGCAACCAGCTTCATCCGCATTTTCTTTTCAATACACTGAATAATATTTATGCATTGACAAGAAAGAAATCAGACCTGGCGCCCGAAGCGGTTTTAAAATTATCTGAACTGCTCAGTTTTATGCTCTACGAATCCCGCAGGGACACTATACCCGTGAGCATGGAAATGTCCTTCCTGGAAGACTATATTGCACTGGAGCGGATCCGATACGATACACGATTGAAGATCTCTTTTGAAAAAGACGTGAAAGACCCCTCTAAACCTATCGCATCATTGCTGTTGCTGCCGCTGGTGGAAAATGCTTTTAAACACGGAGCAAGTGAAAACCGGTTTGATTCATTTATCAATATCCGGCTGAAGCAGGATAAAGATGATTTCCGGTTCTCCATTGAAAATTCCTTCGAAACAACCAGGTCCTCCAATGGTCATGATCAAATTGGCCTGAACAATATCCGCCGCCAACTGGAGCTTCTTTACAACGACTACCAACTGGATGTAAACTGCACTGAAAATATTTTCGGCGTCAACCTCTATTTAAACCTGCACAGTTATGGAAAGAATTAGCTGCATGATCATAGAAGACGAACCACTGGCTGCAGAGATCCTCACCGACTATATCAACCAGATACCCTTTCTTGAATTGAAAAGTACCTGCAGCGATGCACTGTATGCACTTGAAGTGTTACAGGCTCAACGTATTGATCTTTTATTCCTGGATATTCATTTACCCAAACTCAAAGGACTGGATTTTATCCGCACCCTCAAATCGCCACCACGTATTATTCTTACCACCGCCTACCGGGAATATGCGCTGGACGGATATGAACTGAACGTAGTGGATTACCTGCTAAAGCCTATTCATTTCAACCGGTTCATTATGGCAGTGAATAAAGTGAAGGAACATGCCATTGCCGAACCACCCGTTCAGAATGTAGCAACCGTAGCCGCAGAACGTGCACACCTGCTGATCAATGTCAATAAAAAAAGGATCCGGATCTATTTTGATGAGATCCTTTATATCGAAAGCCGCAAAGAATACATCAACATAGTCACATCAACCAAAGCGTACCTCACTAAATACCAGATCAGCGAAATTGAGGCTATGCTGGACAAAAGAAGATTCATCCGCATACACCGCTCCTTTATCGTTGCCCGGGAAAAACTCAATGCTTTCAGTGCAGCAGAAGTAGAGATCAACGGAGAAGTAATTCCGATAGGACGGAGCTATAAAGAGCTTGTACTGTCTCTGTTGGGAAGAGCTTTATAAAAGAAAGCCTGTCGTTGACCATTGACCGAATGGCCGATGACCGGCCCTCCTCCTCATTTTGCCCCAAAACCGGTGATTCTTAATCATATGGTAATAATATAAAAAAAGCAATAAATTTAAACTCCGTTACGTTCACTGAGCCTTAAACCATCTCTTAATGCTTTCCATTCTCAAGGATAACGTTGACAATAACCTTAACGGCAGGTTTGACTATTGGCTTTGCCTTGGCAGGATCTGCGGGCAGCGGCCGTTTTTTCTTTTCCTGATCAATGATAAGGAAATAAGTAAAGACAGTCATGACCTTCCCTGGTATAGCTTTATCCATCAGTCGTCCGACACCAGCAGCCCGATGGAATTGCTGGACATTTCAGATTTCGATAATACCAAGAAGAGTAATTTCCTTTTTCCTGTTGGTCCGCATGAAACGGTAGACAATCCTTCCCTGCAAATAGCCGGCAGCACAGCTAAAACCAATGCCCGGCCCAGTCAGCTGATCACCGTAAATGCACCGAACATTGATCCCTCCCGGCTCAGCCATGATGCCAGCGGTAAAAAATTGTCCATCAGATCAGCACCAGCCGAAGATTTTCTGGACATAAAACTCACTTATTCGGCCAACGATCAAACATACAGTTGCAATCTGCGGTTCTTTTTCCATACAGAAGACTCCCTGTTTTTTGAGTCCTGGCTTGATTTCGGTTCAGAAGCATCCCAATACGGCATCCTGGACACAAGCTCCAATGTAACCCAGGTGGTGCATGGTGA
>CBHEUU010000170.1:0-8351 GCA_965990355.1 uncultured Chitinophagaceae bacterium | reverse complement strand
GAGATCTGGTACATGCATACTGCTAAAATAGAAGTAGCCAAAAAAGCGAAGAACGGAATATATACTTTGAAAGTAACTAAAGATGCAGGATTGGCCCGCGGCATGCCCCTGATCAATGACCAGGGTTTTATAGCAGGCATCATTGCTGAATCGAGCCTGGGTAAAACCAGCATCCGCGCTATCAGCATGGAAGATATTGCCGATATGTTGTACATACTTGGTAACAACGATTGCCGGTATATTGATATGATTGCAATGGGTCAGCATGCCAACCGTTGCATACTGGAAGCACTGGCAAAAAAAGAAGCGGAAGAAAAAGCAGCACTCGAGGCAGAGAGGAAAGCACAGTTGGCTAAAAAGAATGAAAAGAAAGAAGAAGAACCTGCAAAGCCTGATACAGCAAAGGCTGAAACCAAAGCAGTGGCAAAAGAAAAACCCAAACAACATTTCCTTGATTATGGTTTAAGCGCCAATTTACTTGGTGGACCCCAACAAGTGGATATGCCCGGGGAAAACAGTTATTTTAAAACCAAAACATTTCATGCGGGCCTCGCACTCTATCTGAATATTGACCGCAAAAAAGGACGTTACCGTATTACATTGAAACCCGGTTATGGAGGTTTTTCAGAAGAGATCAATCCTGCCATCTGGGCTTCTCCCGGCCAGGATATAAAAATATTCAAGACCCGCTATCAATTCGTTGAAATGCCGGTGGTGTTTGAAAGGCAATTATTCAGCGCAAAAAGTTTCTCCACTTCATTCGGATTGGGTTATTCGGCAGGCTATGTGCTAAGCCAGCGATATACCTGGACGGATAAAGAAGCTATGGAAGGATTTGAACAAAAGATCTCCGGGTCTTCCCCTGTGCAGCAACGCATACTGGCTGAATTGCATTTTTATCAATGTAAGATCGGAAGGGTAGGGCTCGTGTATGCGCAGGACATCAGCAAATATCCCAATGCAGATTATACTTTATCAGTAAATGGAACAGATTACAAACCTTTTGCTGAAAGGAAAAAAGGCTGGTACCTGGGATTGGAGCTGGCTTTAAGATTGCGTGGCAACTGGGGAAAATAGCAATGCTTTATGGCTCATTGAGCAAAAGGCAGTAACTTTCTCCGCAACCATCTCCATAAGCACATGAACTGGCTACTGCTCTCTGTGATTTTTTATGTACTGATCCTTATTGCCACCTGCATCCGTATCATTTACGACACCCGCAACATTACCAAAACCATGGCTTACCTGCTGCTGGCCATCTTTCTGCCTTTTGCAGGGATGATCTTCTATTTCTCCTTTGGCATTAACTACCGCAAGCGTAAAATTTACGGAAAGAAAGAAATATCAGATACAGCAGTTCTGGAAGAATTGAAGCGCGAAACGACGGCTTATACGCAGGATGCACTGAAGCATGCAGGAACGGTAGTGCAGGAATACAAAGAACTCGCCAGGTTGCTGGTAAAAGATCAGCAAAGTCCTTTCACCAGACATAATAAAGTAAAGCTGCTGCTGAACGGGGAAGAAAAATTTCCTGAAGTGCTGGAAGCCATACGTGCAGCCACCAGTCATATCCATATCGAATACTATATCGTAGAAGAAGGTGAGATCGCAAAGCAATTGGAGGAAGTATTGCTGCAGAAAGCTAAAGAAGGAGTGGAGGTAAGGTTTATCTATGATGATTTTGGCAGCCGCTCTATCCGGCGTAAAACACTGGAACGTCTCAAAGCCGGCGGCATTAAAACCGCTCCTTTTTATAGAGTGCGTTTTTTATTACTGGCCAACCGTCTTAATTACCGCAACCATCGAAAGATCATTGTGATTGATGGGCACACGGCATTTACCGGTGGCATCAATATCAGCGACAGGTATATCAATAATCAACCCAATCAACTTTACTGGAGGGATACGCATTTGCGTATTGACGGGCCGGGAGTATATTATCTTCAGTATCTTTTTTTGAACGACTGGAATTTTTGTTCCGGAGAATCTTTACAGCCGGCAGCTTTTCTTTTCCCTTCACCAAGCGTGCATAAGAAAGAAGATATACTGGTGCAGATCGCCGCGAGCGGACCTGATTCCACGCAGCCATCCATCCTGTTTTCTTTATTGCAGGCTGTTTACCTGGCTCAGGAGGAGATCCTTATCACCACACCTTATTTTATTCCGGGTGAAAGCATGCTGGAGGCACTGACCATTGCGGCGTTAAGCGGCCTTTCCGTGAAATTGCTGGTGCCGGGTATTTCAGACAGCAAGCTGGTGAATACAGCGGCGAGATCTTATTACGAAGAATTATTAAAAGCAGGCGTTGAAATATATCAATACCGGAAGGGTTTTGTACATGCCAAAACATTGGTGGCAGATGGTAAGCTTTCGGTAATCGGCACTGCTAATATGGATTACCGCAGTTTTGAATTGAACTTTGAAGTGAATGCACTGGTATATGATTGTGATTTCTCTCAAAAGTTACGTGAAGTGTTTTACAATGATCTTAAGGGCGCAGAGAAGATTGATCCTGTTGCCTGGACGGGCAGACCGGCTTATAAACAGATGAAAGAAAAAGTGGCGAGGCTGCTGTCGCCATTAATGTAACAGCTATTTAAGTTTTTCAAAAGAATAATGTCCTTTGATATACTTATTAAGATAAGTTCCCTTTGAAGTTGCTGTCTTCATTGCCTTATATATTTTCTCCGGCACTTTTTTATAATCATACACACTGCCAGATACAAATACCACGCGGAGTATGGAAGTCAGTGGATAATACCGTATGGCGGCGACAACTGAAGAAGGCATACGATTAATTTTTTGTTAACGGGTGCCGGGTTGATGCAAAGCGCAAGGTCTTTGCCATACACTTTTCCGGTTCAAAACAATGCCAGAATGTTTCAGCTGTTTTACAACCGCTTATATAGATGGTATGCTTTTTGAATTTCTAAAGCGGTTATAAATAAATAATACGATATGAAAAAAACGAACAAATTCATACTGGGAGTAGCTGCTGCAGCCGCCGTTGGGTTTATTATTTATGCTATGCGGAACCGCCGCTTATCAGCCATCCGTCACGCTAAAGTAGCCGAAGAGGGATATGAAACGGCTCATGATGTCCTTTTTCCCAATCAAAAAAGCCGTAGCAGGAAACTTCGTTTTGGGCCGGTATTGCCTGAATAAAAAAATCCCACCAGGGAGGGCACAAAGATCCACAAAGGATATGCTGATATTTCCTATCTATAAAGTAAACCAGGTCTTTGTGGAACTTAGTGGACTTCGTGGGACCTATACTTGCAGGATAAATCGGTATTTTTAGCGGATGAAAAGAATGATGATGGCAGCTTTGCTGCTTGCAGGATTGAGTACCCTGGCCCAGCAGGCGGAGAAACCTTTTATACACCTGGTTGACCCTCTGAAGGAAAATAACAGCGCACGCTCTGCACGCCAATTCATCTCCGGTAGCACCTGTAAAAACTGCCAGCTAACCATAAACGGTTCATCCGTAAAAGTATACCCTACAGGAGGCTTTGCGCATGCAGTGGACCTTCAACCGGGTAATAATACTGTGGAAATAATTGCCACCGGAGCAGGCAGCCGCACATCCAAAAAACTATTCTATCAATACGTCCTTCCTTCCCCTCCCGATACTGTCAAAACCCTTGACATAGTACAGATAGAAACATTTCCTGAAGGGAATCTTATTGTGCAACCTGGAGATAAGATCCGCTTCAAGGTAAAAGCATTGAGTGGTTGTATGATTATGGTCAATGGCAAAACACCTTTGTATGAAATGCCTGCCAGGCCAATGCCCGGCATCTACCAGGGAGAATACACCGTAAATGTTGCAGACAGTTTCCTGACTACCAAAATACCAGTAACCATTATGGACACTGCAGGCAAAACCGTGACACGTTACACACCCAATCAGGTATCGCTTACCGGCGATTGGGGACCGGATATGCTGATAACAAAAGGCCGGCTGGCCCACCTCTTATTCGGCCTTGGCGATGACAGGCTTGGTGGCGCCAAGATCGGCTATATTGATTCTTTAATACCCTTACAGATGACAGGAAAAGCGGGCTCGCTGTATAAAGTGAAACTGTCTAAATACCGGACGGCTTATATACCGGATGATGTGGTGGAGTTTTTACCGAAAGGAACTTTTCCACCTACTTCACTCACCGGAAGTTGGAGAGTGCATGGCGATTCTGCTTACGATTATGTGGAAGTGGCACTCGGCAGCCGCCTGGCTTACCAGTCGTTTCAGTTGCTGGACCCTTCAAGAATAGTGGTGGATATATTCGGCGCTACCAGCAATACCAATTGGATCACTCAATTGGAGAACACAAGGGAAATAAAAAATGTGTGGTATGAGCAACTGGAAGATGAAGTGTTGCGCATCACTATTGAACTGAAACATGCGCAGCATTGGGGCCACCAGCTTTATTACAATGGCAATACGCTGGTGATAAAAGTAAAACCGCAACCCGAAAATTTATCACTTAATCATCTTACTATTGCCGTGGATGCAGGACATGGTGGCGGCAATACCGGTGCAGGCGGCCCAACAGGTTCATCAGAGAAAATGCTGGCATTGGCTGTATCGCTGAAACTGCAAAGAACATTGCGTCAGCAAGGTGCCAAAGTGATCATGACAAGGACCACGGAAAAGTTTGTAGATAATAAAGAACGTATCTTATTTTACCGCGACAGTGTTCCTGATCTCCTGGTCAGCATCCATCTGAATTCATCTGCTGACCCGGTGAATGTAGGCGGTACCGGAACGTTTTACCGCTATGTTGGTTTCCGTCCCCTGAGCCGGCATATTTATCAACGCATGCTGGAGCTGGGATTAAAAGAATACGGCAATACCGGCAGTTTTAATTTTATGCTCAACAGTCCTACCGAATACCCGAATGCCCTTGTTGAAATGCTTTTTATCAGCAATCCTGCTGAAGAAATGCTGATACTGGATGAAAAGTTCCAGCAGGAAGTAGCAGATAAGATCGTTCAGGGAATTAAGGACTTCCTTGAAGGATGTAAGTGAGAAATGCCTTCCGCACGCACTTATCAGGCTGCTGTAGCGCGCTCAATAATATCATCCATATTGATTGCCATATGACTGTCGTCATACACACATTCTCCTTTTTTGATCACAAGCACCTGCGGTGATTCATGATACACCTTGAATTGCTCTGCAATGGCATTGGATATGGGGCGGTAAGCAAGCAGGTCGAGGAAGTAAAAATCCACAGCTTCCGGCGCAGCTTCTTTTTCCAACCGGTTCTTTACTACCAGGCTGATGGAGCAGCGGGTGGAATGCTTGTAGATAACCTGCGGTGTATGAGCCGATTTATCAATGATTTCCTGTAATTGCTCAATTTGCGTGAGAGGGTGCCAGATCATGGGGTTGCGTTTTATAAGAGTATAACAAATATACAGCCCCTTGGTTGAACCCGGTTTTGCGGGCATTCAAAAAAAATGAAATGTAAAAAAAGAGAATCCCATCGCCGGACAGGTTTTTAATTTTTACATTTGATTTTCATACTTATAAACCCAGATTAATTAAAAGACTTTGTGTTATGACTGTATCGCCTGCAAAACTTCTTTTTCTGATAAGCTTACTGGCAGGCGGGGTTGAGCTGGCCGCCGGTTTGCCTGCTGATGTTTTTGAAGCCAAACCTGTGTCTGTACCGGTAAAACCGGGCAAGCTGGATGAGGCATCAGGTATAGCTGACAGCAAAAACTTCCCGGGTTACCTGTGGGTGGAGCAGGACAGTGGCAATCCCAGCCAGATCTACCTGCTGTCCTATAAAGGCGAATTTTTTAAGAAGGTAAAAATAAAAGGTGCTACCAATCGTGATTGGGAAGATATGGCATTGGCCGCCGGACCGGAAAAAGGTAAAAACTATATTTACCTCGCTGATATCGGCAGCAATAATATGTCGGCTACCAAATACTTCATCTACCGTTTCCCTGAGCCGACAGCTGACACGGTGCATACTTTTGATAAAATTGTTTTTCAATATCCGGATGATTCACATGATGCAGAAGCCATGCTGGTAGATAATGCCACCAGGGATATTTATGTTATCACCAAAAGAGACAAACCATCCGGTATATACAAAATATCCTATCCCCAAAGTACTACTGATATTAATAAAGCGGTGCGGGTTGGTTCGCTTCCTTTCAGCGGTGTGGTAAGTGCCGCTATTTCTCCTGATGGGAAAGAGCTGCTGCTAAAAACATATACAGCGATTTATTACTGGAAAAGAAAACCCGGTCAAAGCCTGGAGCAAACCCTGCAAACCACACCCGTTCAGCTTTCCTATCAGTTGGAGCCGCAGGGAGAAGCTATATGTTTTAAGCAGGATAATTCAGGATTTTTTACGTTGAGTGAAAAGCCTTCTTTTATCAATAAAGTGAACCTGGATTTCTATAAGAGGAAACATTGACAATTAACAGACAGGTCTTTTTCTTATATTAGTCCATGCGTTTACAATTCAACCTTACCTCTCTTCTTGCTTTTTTTATACTGGTGCTGCTTCTGCATGAAGCGCATGAATCAGCACATTATTTTTCTGCGTGGTTACTTTGCGGATGCCCGCCAACCCGTGATTTTTTGATATGGAAACTTTGCAGCAGTTGCACCAATCAAAACCTGTTTATCCTCGCGAGCTTTGCGGGACCACTGATCACGTATGCATTTATGTGGTGGGGCTTTTCCCTTTTACGCGCAACAGCCTCTTCCTGGCAAAAAACAATTGGTTTTGCACTCGTGCTTGGGGCATTGCCCTTGCCAAGATGGCTGGCAGCAGTTGACAAGGGAGGAGACGAGATCAGCACATTACGTCATGTGTTTACAGGAGGACAAACATACCAGGGCGTATTACTTGGTGGACTGATTGTTTTATTATTTACTGTTCCACCCGTTTGGCGCGCATTCAAAGCGATCCGTAACAAACAAAGAATATTGATCCTGCTGGCATTCCTGGCCATTCCCTGGATACTGGACCGCTTGCTGGTGGAGAAATTCCTGAATGGAAAATTAGTGGCATCAGGTGTATTAATGTCTCCGGTGTATGCCGGCATACCTTTGCTGGTGATACTATGGCAGGTATTTCTTTTGATCGCTTTTGCTTTAACAGCCAGAAAATTAAAATATCTAGCAAAGGCCAGCGATCCTGTATAAAGATTTTATTTTTTCAAACGTTCCAGTACCATCACCGTTATGGCTACTGCTTTTCCATCTTTATTTATCATCAGTTCCTCCTGCCGTATGCAGAATGGTAATAATCTTTCGATAAATGATTTTGCCATCAACCGTTGAGGAGTGCTTAGTATGATAAGACTGCCTTCGTCAAGAAAACGATCAATGGTTTCATGTACTTTATCAAAAATCCAAGGATCATAATTGACATCACTCAATAACAGCACGTCTGCTTTGACCGTAGCAGGAATATTATTCCAATCGAGCACACTGCAACTCATATTGCCAAACTGATTGTGTTCTATGCTACGCTGCTGCAATGCCACTGCCTCCGGAAAATAATCACTGCAATGCACCGAGCGGCTGTATTGGGCAGCGAGGAAGGAAGGCAAGCCCAGCCCTGCCGCCAACTCCAGCACCGTTTTGTTCTCAATATAACCGGTGTTTTGTTCAAGAAACTGGCAAAGCCCCAATGCTGCCGGCCATATCTGCGACCAGTAGGGGAAATCAATCGTGTTTTGCTTATAGAGATCCCTCACAGTTGCAACATCAGGTACATACACAGAAAGCAGATGCTGCCCGGTCTGAAAAGTTTGAAGATGGGATTGAATGAAATGCATGCAATGCAAAGATGCACAAAGGGCGCTATACTTAGCGCCCTCGTGTTTCTGAGTTTTGACGGTTTATTGATACTTGAAACTGAGCTGGCTTGTAACAGGCTCCTGTCCTGGCAGGCCTTGCTTTACAGTACCATTCTCAGGCAACCCGTTTGCTTTATAAGTATAGGTGTAAGTAAACTTGTCGGAAGTTTGCTTATCTCTGTCAAACTCGCTCTCTACAGTGACATTGTTTTTGGAAGCTGACTGCCAGAATAAAGCCAGCAGTTCCCTGTATTGATACAGCGGGTTTGTTTTCTGATCGTATTCATACGTTGTATGCCCGGCACGTATCATCTGACCTTCATTGTTAGCCATCATAACAACTGTCTCGCTGAGACTGCCCTGGCCATTATAAGACATGATGTATTCCATTAAAGGGAAAAACGCACCGCCCTCACCATAGTGTATGGTTGCTTTTTTCAGATTGCCGTTCTCAAAAAGATAGTCCGTGTAGCCAATCTGTTTGTCGTATTCATACATATTTGCGCGGCTCAGCA
>CBHEUU010000169.1:0-8364 GCA_965990355.1 uncultured Chitinophagaceae bacterium | reverse complement strand
TCATTCCCTCTTGACATAAACGTGTTTAAAGGTGATTTTGTGAAGATTCGTACCGTTACACTTGGATATAACCTGCCTACTTCTCTTACCAGCAGGATTGGTATCAGCAGCGCAAGATTCTATGTAGCAGGTAACAACCTCTGGATCATTACTGACTATCCAGGACCTGATCCCGAAGTTTCTTCTAACGGAAATGGAGCAACCAACCAGGGTATTGACCGGAATACTGTAGGTAATCAAAGAACGATTACCGTGGGTATCAATGTAGGTTTCTAATTTCTAAAACACAAAGCAAGACAATGAAAAATAAAATCATATACCTGTTTCTGGCAATCATCGCAATCCAGACAACATCATGTGAGAAAGATGAGCGCATGAACCCAGTCCCCACTAACCAGATCAGTGATCTATCCGCTTTCGATAACCAGCTTAGAATTGAAGGTCAGGTAAGATCTCTTTACGCTACCATTAAGAACTCGGGTATGTTCGGTGGCCGTTACCAAATATTCAACGATATCCGGGGTGGCGATTTTGCGAATGACCGCACCAATGTGGTTACCGGCTTCGATATCTGGAACTATACACCAAGCAACAGCTCTGCCAATAGTGTACAGGCTTTCTGGTCAAGAGCATACTACGCCATTAACCTGGCCAATGTTTTCCTGGCTGGCATGGATGCAAAAGGAACTTCTGTTGTAGGTGATGCGCTTTCCAAGAATTATCAGGGCGAAGCACGCTTTGTACGCGCGCTTTGTTATTACGGTCTGCTTCAGTTTTATGCTCGCCCTTTTTGGGATGGAAATGGTTCTAAACCCGGTGTGCCTTTAAGACTAACAGCCAATACAGGTTCGGGTGATTATTCTCTTGCCCGCGCTACGGTTGCAGAAGTATATACACAAATCCTCGACGATCTGAATTTCGCCGAAACTAACCTGCCACTTACGAACGCATCAGCAGCATTGAATACTACAAGAGCTCACAGGAATACCGCGATAGCGCTGAAAACAAGAGTCTATCTCAGCATGCAGCGTTATAGTGACGTAATGACTGAAGCCAACAAAATTGTATCGGCATCTGCTCCTTTTACAGCACCTTCGGGAGTACCTCATGCACTCAATGCTAATTTTGCTACTGCCTTCAGCAATTTCAGTACAAATGAGTCTATTTTGTCTATGCCGTTTTCTGCCAATGAAACACCGGGTACACAAAACCAATTGGGTTATTACTACGGTTCTGCTGCGATGAATGGTGGTAATGGTGAATACTCCCTTTTGTCAACAGGTATTATAGCTAACACAGGATGGAAAGCAACAGATGCCAGAAGGGCGCAGGTTGTTGTTTCCGGTAGCAAATCTTACCTGAATAAATACCCAAGCGCCTCTCCATTTGCAGATTGGGCTCCGGTGATCCGCTATGCAGAAGTATTATTAAACCTTGCTGAAGCGAGAACACGTTCTACTAATACCGTAGATGCCCAGGCTATAGCATTGTTGAATGCGGTAAGACAGCGCTCAGATGCTACTACCACTTTTTCAGCAGGCGACTTTGCAGACGCAACCGCACTGGCCAATGCGATTCTTATCGAAAGAAGGATCGAGTTGCTCGGTGAAGGATTTGCAGGCGCAGACCTGACAAGATTGGGACTTCCTCTTCCGGCGAAACCCGGTGTAGATCCTGCTCCATCAAGCAGCCAGCAGTATATATGGCCAATTTCATCCACGGAATTATTACTCAATCCTCTTTGTATTGACAACTGATGATTGAAGGATAAATTCCTTATTATTAAAAAAGCCGCCTGTTCTGCAAGCGGCTTTTTCAATAATAATAATTAATTTAGAAGACACACTAATGGTTAGTACAATGAAAAAAATAGCACTATTTATATTATTAGCTGTATTGCTTACTAATGAGGGGATCGCCCAGATTTCCCGTTTTTCAGCTGATCCCATAGGCGGAAGACCAATGATGTCTGATGCAGAAGGAAAGCCATTATATTTAAAAACAGATTATAAGGCCGAGGGATCTCCTTATTTATATGAGGAATATTGCGATGCCGACATTACCACTATGTCCGATCAGGTTTATAAAGGTTTAAAAGTGAAAGTAAATCTGCTCGATAAAATTTTTCTGTATAAAACTACGGAAGGCGTTGAAATGGAAATTACTGCGCCTATTAAAAGGATAAAATTCTACAATTATACCATCAATGAAAAATCTTACCCTGAAAGGATCTTGCAAGGCCATCTCGCTGCTCTAAACGCTGAAGGAAGTCCCATTTACGAAGTACTTTCAGAAGACAGCTCATCTGTACTCTTAAAAAAAATAGTGGTTACTTACAATGACAGTAAAGGATACGGTGAAGCGACCATTACACGGTCTTTTAAGAAAAGTGAAACATATTTTGCCTCCATTCCTCCACAAAACAAAGAATTGAAAAAAGTGGAAAAGAATAAATCAGCCATTGCTGCCCTGTTTGGAAATAAAGCGGCGGCGGTAAGCGCTTATATTGACCAGAAAAAGCTGAGGTGTAAATCTGATGAGGATTTGGTCCAGGTATTCCATTTTTATCAATCTCTCTGAATTAACTGGTAAATTTACAAGCCATGCTAAGAAAAACGCTTATTTCCCTTTTATTCGGTAGTTCCTGCCTGGTGGTTAGCGCTCAGGGTGGCAGGCCTTTTTTAAATGATGCCAACGGCCGGCCTGTTATAACCAATACAAATAATTATGTGGCAGATGGAAGTCCATTCCTGTTTGAGGACTATCTACCGGCTGAAATAACTTTCCAAACAGGTAAGGTATATCAGGGGGTAAAAGCCAAAATAAACCTGGTTGATAATGAATTATTATTCATGGATGATAATGGCCAGGAAATGATAGCCGCCGCCCCAGTTAAATCAGTCAGGTTTATTAAGCCTGACGGTACCTCAATCGTGCTGGAAAGCCTGGGTAATTCCATTAATACCACCCGGGCTCCCGTTTATCAGATACTGGTAAATGGAAAGGCAAAATTATTAAAACAGATCTCTATCACGTATACCGAAGCACGCAAGTATGGAGAAGGAAGCATGACCAGGACATTCAAGAAAAATGAGACCTATTCTGCTCTTTTTACTGGTCAGCAACCTCAGAAATTTGAAAAAAATAAAACATCAATAGCAGCCTTATTTGGTGACAAACAAACCCAGGTCCTCGCTTTTATTGATGAGCAAAAGCTCCGCTGCAAAACAGAGGCTGATTTTGTCAAAATCTTTGAGTATTATTCCACACTGATGTAGTGTTGACCCAAATAGATCATTTTTGGCTCCAAATGTTAATGATCCAAAAAGGTATTGCATATTTCACTTAATGTCAATAAATTGCACGATGCAGCGGTTTAACATCTTTTTATGTCTTGATTGATGTTAGGTTTGAGAGTTTCCTCTTGGAACCCCACTCTAATAAAACTCTAATTAAAGGACCCTTCTATTGAGTTTCTTAATTAATGGGTTTTTTATTTTACGACTATACACATGAGAAAGCATAATCGCTTTTTTTATTACTTAAACTAAAACGCAAATGAGAAAATTGTTGCTAGGTTTGATGGCCTTCTTGTGTTTAGCGGGAGAGCTATTTGCACAGAAGACAATCACAGGAAAAGTGACTGATGAGAAAGGTAATCCAGTTCCCAATGCCTCTGTCGTTGTCAGAGGAACAAACAATGGTACCACCACAACAGCCGACGGCACTTACAGACTTTCCGTCCCTTCTTCAGCCACTGAAATTGTTATTTCGAGTGTCGGTTTCGAAACACTCAATTTAAACATTGGGAACAATACCCTACTCAATGCTACTATCAAAAGTGCAGCGAGTGAGCTGGCCAGTGTAGTTGTAACCGGTTATACCCAAGTAAAAAAGACTGAGTATACTGGTGCTGCAACCAAAGTTGCCAGCGATAAGATCAACTTTGTTCCTAATGCATCTTTCGACCAAATCTTACAAGGTAAAGCACCTGGTTTGCTGGTTACAGCAGGCAGTGGCCAACCTGGAGCTGCCGCAAGAGTACAAATCCGCGGTGCTACATCTATAACCGGAGGAAATGCTCCTTTGTATATCGTTGACGGTATGCCCATTGAAGGTGCAGTATTCCAGTCTTTAAACCCCAACGATTTTGAAAGCGTAGATATCTTAAGAGATGCGGTAGCTACTGCTCCTTATGGTAACAGGGGTTCAAACGGTGTGATCGTTGTCACAACCAAAAGAGGCCGGTCAGGTAAAATGACATTGACCTATAACGGCATGCTGGGTATTACTGAACCGGGTCAGCAGCGATTTGATATGATGAATTCTGCTCAGATATTGCAGTTTCAGGAAATGCTAGGCGCACAGGCCGGAAGCCTTCCGGGCTGGCGTTATTCCAGGAAGAACCCCGATAATACGGGTCTCCCTGAAGCAACACTATTACAATATGATCGTACGCTAGATAGCCTGCGAAGCATTAATACCAACTGGGCTGATATTTTCCAACAAAAAGGTTCTTTCAGGAGCCATGATGTTAACCTCTCGGGAGGAACAGGCCCTACAAGATATTTCCTTTCCGCAGGTTTTTATGATGAAGATGGTATTGGTTTGAGATCAGACCTTAAACGATATACTATAAGAGCAAATATTGATAGCAGATCAGATAAAGTTGTTTTCTCTTTCAATAGCTCTGCCGGTTATACCCGCAGAAACTTTATTGAATCTGAAGCAGGTATTGCTCTGGCCAATCCTTTTGCAGCAGCTTATTTAGGTTTGCCTTACCACAAATTATTCAATCCGGATGGCACTGTAGCTGTTGGAGCTGGGAAAGTAGGACCGAATGCTTATGACAGGGTCTTTACAACTACCAGCTTGAACGATCAGGTTAAGTTGTTAGGAAACATGAATTTAACCTATAACATCACCAGAAATATTTATGTCGGTGGTTTTGCAGGTGCTGATTACAGGACCACAACCAGCGAACGTTCAATATATCCTAACACTTATGCTGCCAATACAGCAGGTTTCCCTGTAGGTCCTCCAGCCGGAGGAACAGTAGGTCAGGGATCTTATAACAACGGACTGACCAGCTATCTGGAATATGTTGTACGTGCATTTGCAGGCTATCGTAACACCTTTGCAGAAAGGCATAATATTGACGTTCAGTTAGTATCTGAGTATACCAGGGACAAAACAAAAGGCTTTGCTTATACAGGCTATGGCATCAATACAAAGCTGTTGAACACGCCTGCAGGCATTACTCCTGGAACTACCGGAAATGCTTTGATCCCCGCTGTTAATGGAAACAAATCCGAAAGGACTTTGTATGGCGCAACCGCACTTGTGAAATATACTTTGGATGACAAGTATACTTTGAATGGTTCATTCAGAAGAGATGCTTCTTCACAGCTTCCTCAAAAGAACAGATGGGCAAACTTCTATTCTGTAGGTGCAACCTGGAATGTAATAAAAGAAGCTTTCGCACAAGAATGGGGAGCGTTTAATGAGCTGAGGCTACGCGCTTCTTATGGTACTTCTGCCAACGCTGATGGCTTCCCCTTCGGCAATTTTGGGTATCTAGCAACGTATGGATCTGGCACTTATGCTGGCCAGGGTACAATTGTTCCTAATAATGCAGGTAATCCTGATCTGAAATGGGAAAAGATCGCAACACTTAATATAGGAGTTGACTTCGCATTATTTAAAAACAGGATCACTGGCTCTGTGGACGTGTATAACAAAAAAGGTTCAGACCAGGTTGTTACCCAAACCCTGCCCGCTGAATCCGGATTCCAAAGTCAGGATGTAAATGCTGCTACAGTCAGGAACAGAGGTATAGAAGTATTATTAAATGGAGAAGTCATCCGTACTAAAGATGTTGTATGGTCTGTTGGTGGTAACTTCTCTTACAATAACAACAAAGTAATTGACCTTGGTCAGGTTCAGGAATTTGAACAAGGAACAGAAATCGTTCGCGTTGGTATGCCTCTCGGCGCTCACTATATCGTGAAATGGGCCGGTGTTGATGCTGCAACCGGAGCTCCACTTTATTATACCAAAGATGGAAAGCTTACCAATGTTTATAGTGATGATGATCGCGTAGCTGAGTTTGGAACTTTCAATGCACCGTGGATTGGCGGTTTCAATACCAACCTGTCTGTAAAAGGGCTGACCTTAAGCGCACTATTCACTTTCCAGAAAGATTTTTCCAGGTTTAATAACCAGGACTTCTTCCAGTTAAACCATGCTTTTGCAGTGCAAGGCTACAACCTGAGAACAGAAATGCTGAATATGTGGCAAAAACCAGGAGATATAACGGATTATCAGAGCCCGCTTTATCAACGTCAGTTTGTGTCGAAAGATATTCAGGACGCTTCTTACCTGCGCTTCCGTACCTTGACACTTGCTTATGATTTTCCATCAAGTGTGCTTAACAGGTTAAAAGTGGTAGGTGGTATACGTGTTTATGTACAGGGGCAAAACCTGTATACCTGGACCAAATGGACAGGTTTCGACCCTGAAGACAGCGATAACATTGCTCAGTACGAATATCCAACTCCCAGGACTTATACTTTTGGCCTGAACGTTACATTTAAATAATTAGATTAAAGATATAAGCATGAAAAAAATATTTCTTTCAATTACCATCATCGGTGCACTAGGTCTCGGAAGCTGCAAAAAACAGCTCGACCTTCTGCCTACAGATAGTATTGATAATAGCAAAGCCTTCCAGAGCGTTGCGGATCTTGAGCAAGGATTATTGGGCGTTTATTCTGCCAATGATCAAACCAATAAAGAATATATTGCCAGCATCCTCGCTGATGAAACAAGGATATCTTCAGAAAACAGAGGTCAGGGGCAATTTGAATTCAAATGGCAGTACTCGTCCTCTACAGGAGGCGTAACTGCTGCCTACCGGCAATATTATACTATGATTGACCGCATTCACCGCGTGATTGCTGGTTTCGAAAATGTGAAACCGGCTAACCAGGCAGAGACAGATAAAATGGCTCTGATCAGGGCAGAATTATCTGCGCTGAAAGGAATTGCCTATTATGAATCCCTGATCAACGTAATGCCTCCGGGTTACGATGCCGGCGCACTTGGTATTGCCCTTGTAAATGAATCCTGCCTTACCTGCACCCCCACTCGTAATACAGTAGGTGAGGTGGTTGGGCAAATAGAAAGTTTATTGGCTGATGCAAGAGCCTCTGCGTTGATCCCTTCCGCTCCTACTGACCCGACCAGGTTAAGCAAAGCTGCTATAGCAGCTTACCAGGCAAGAGTAGCGTTACTTAAGAAAAGCTGGGCAACTGCAGCAACTTTCGCCTCAGACGCTATTACTTTGTCTGGCAAATCATTAGCTACTGGTACAACTTTCGAGGACTACTGGTCTGATGCCAATGAATCAGAATCTATCTTTAAATACAGGAACCAAACAACACCCCGCATTTTATGGCGCGATACAAACGGAGATATTTTCTTTGAGCCCTCCGTTAAGCTGAAGGACATGTACGACCGTACCAATGATATCAGGTTCTCTACTTATTTTTCTTCCGGTGGTGGCGATACATCTTTCGTGAATAAATTCCAGGGATCCAGCTTCGGAGCTACTATCAATGACCTGCAAATTGTAAGGTTGGCTGAGGTTTACCTGACAAGGGCTGAAGCTTATGCTCATAATAACCAGGTAGCGTTGGCAGCTAATGATGTAAATGCTGTCAGAGCTGCACGTATCACCGGATATGTTCCGGTAAGCTTTGCAAGCCAGGCAGAAGCTGAAGCAGCTGTATTGAGCGAACGCATGAAAGAGCTTTGCTTTGAAGGTTTCCGTTATTATGATCTAAAAAGGAATTCTTTGCCGATTTCACGTCTTGCAGTTGATGTACAGAGCACTCAATGGCAAACCCTGCAATCCAATGATTACAGGTATACTTTGCCTATCCCGCAGGATGCGCTGGATTCAAATCCAAACACTGTTCAAAATAGCGGATACTAAATTCCCGGTATTTATGTGTAAGCAATAATAATTACTGGTCTTAAACTTAACAAAATGAAACATAAATCTATATCAATTTACAGCCTGACAATTGTCTGCTTTTTATCAGCAGCAATTTTCTTTAGTTGTAAAAAATCTGATCCTCTCACTATTCCGCCTGAACAAGCCACATTCGCTAACGAAACCGATGGCACGTATTTTATTACTGCCCCAGGTGTAACTTATGAGATACCTGTTGGTGTTACTACAGTAGCCGATCAGGATAGAACTATTACATTCACCGTTACTTCTCCTACTGGAGCTACAGAGGGCACTTTTTATACATTGCCAAGTAAATCTGTCGTTATTCCAAAGGGACAAACTAC
>CBHEUU010000168.1:0-8375 GCA_965990355.1 uncultured Chitinophagaceae bacterium | reverse complement strand
CCATTACCGACCATGAAAGAAAGGTTTGCTTGAGCGACAGGTTGAAGAATTCTTTGAACATCCAGAATCCGGAATCATTTACATGAGATCCGAACACACTGCCCGTGCCGACGGCTAATACCATTAGCTCCGGAGATACAGCACCAGAATGAACTAAAGGGCTGACCACACCAGCGGCCGTTATCCCGGCTACAGTGGCAGAACCTATGGCTACCCTGAGAAGCGCAGTCATTAACCAGGCAAAAAGCAGGGGAGGCATTTCCCACTGGCTGCTGAATGAAGCAATATACTGATCTGTCCCGCTATCCTGTAAAACCTGTTTGAATACACCACCGGCTGTAATGATCAACATGATACCCGCGATACCTGAAATGGCTTCGTTCAGCCATTTCATGATGATCTCCATTTTTGTGCCTGTTCTTAAACCGAAATACCATATTGCAATAAGAACAGACAGTAATAATGCAATGGTTGGATTGCCGATAAATAATATCATTCTTCTGGTCCAATGATCAGGCAAAAAATTATCTGCCAATACGGCCAGCGTGATCAGCAAAACGGGTAAGAGACCGATCAGGAAACTGGGGAATGCAGCAGGCATCTCTTGTGGAGGACGATCTGATTGGGAAAACAAAAAAGACCGGATATCTGGCTTAATGCCTTTAAGAATACGGCCCAGTAAAGGGCCGGCAATTATAACAACAGGTATGGTAATGATAAGGCCGTATATAAGGGTCTTACCCATGTCTGCGTCAAATGCATTCACCAGGAATACGGGACTGGGATGTGGTGGCAGGAAACAGTGCGTGGTAGACAGGGAAGCTGCCATTGGTATGGCTACATACAGTAAAGGCAGGTCGGCTTTCCTGGCAATCGAAAAAACAAGTGGGACCAGAATAACAAAACCGGCGTTATAATACAGTGGAATGCCGATAAGAAATCCTGTAAGTAACACTGCCCATTGGATATTTCTTTGTCCAAAGGCAGAGATCAGCGTGCCGGCTATTCTGCCCGTTGCACCACCAGTCTCCAGAAGTTTTCCTAATACAGCGCCAAGACAAATAATCAGCGCCAATCCTCCCAATGTATTGCCAACACCATTTTCGATCGATTGAATGATCTGGCCGGGTTGCATGCCAAGCAATAAACCGGAGAAAATGGATATGATCAGCAGCGACAGGAAAGGGCTCAGTTTCTTATAAGTCAAAAATACCTGAAGGCAGACTGCAAAAAATATGACAAGTAATTCCATCCTGTTGATTTGAGTACGGCCAGATCTATTGCACTGTGTTTATCAGTTCTCCGATCCCATCGATAGAGATCGTTATCTCATCACCCGGTCTTAAGGTAAAATCTCCACCCGGAACAATGCCTGTCCCTGTCATAATGAGGCAGCCATAAGGGAAACTGCTTTCCCTGAAGACAAATGATACCAGTTCCGCCGGTGTCCGTTTCATTTGACTGATGGCAATATCGCCTTTAAAAACGGTTGCAGCTTCTCTTTTGATGGAGAGAAATATGCGGGTATCTGGATTCAATGGCTTATCTGTCAGATAAACACAAGGCCCCAGGGCCGCGCAGCCATCATACGTTTTGGCCTGTGGAAGATATAATGGGTTTTCTCCTTCTATACTGCGGCTGCTCATGTCATTTCCTACTGTATAACCAATGATCTTTCCGCTGGAGGTAACCACAAGCGTTAATTCCGGTTCCGGCACATCCCAGGTGCTGTCTTTTCTGATCCTGACCATGCCATGATTTCCAACCACCCTAAAGGGATTGCTTTTGAAAAAACATTCGGGTCTTTCAGCTTCATACACTTTTGCATAAAAATCTGCGCCACCGGCGGCTTTACTTTCTTCCTGCCGGCCTACCATGCTTCTGTAGTACGTAACGCCGCAAGCCCAAAGTTCCTGCTGGCTTCCGATTGGAGCCAGTGTTTCTTTTATCACTGATGCGTTGGAGGGTTTGAGTTGGTTAGCCAGGGCGGTTGCTTTCTCCAACACACTATCATCATTAATAAATGTCTCCCAGTTTTCGTTTGCTGCTAAATAAAGTTGCTGGTCCTTTTCAATAACAATGCCTGCTTTTGTGTTATATATTTTCATTGTGTTGGGGTTGATCATTTTTATTATTAGTGCGAATCCCGCGTTACTTCACTACCGCTGCTGCCCTGAAGAAAATCAAGATCGGCGCCTTTATCAGCGCCCATTACATGTTTAATGTATAAACTTACATAGCCACGGTCAGCTGCCGGTTTTGGTTTTATCCATGTTGCTCTTCGCTGTTCAAGTTCTTCGTCACTCACATGCAGGTGAAGTTTGCGCTGTTCTACATCAAGCTCGATCAGATCGCCGTTTTGTACAAGAGCCAGGTTTCCCCCGATAGCACTTTCAGGCGATACATGCAGTACGGCTGTACCGTAGGCTGTACCACTCATCCGTCCATCGCTGATACGCACCATGTCTTTAATACCTTTCTTGAGTATCTTTTTCGGCAATGCCATATTGCCAACCTCCGGCATTCCGGGATATCCTACAGGGCCAACATATTTAAGGACCATTATGCAGGTTTCGTCGATATCCAGTTCCGGATCATCAATTCTTGCATTATAATCCTCTATGCTTTCAAATACTACTGCGCGTCCGGTATGTTTCATCAGCGCAGGTGTGGCAGCGGAAGGTTTGATAACAGCACCGTTAAGTGCAAGATTACCTTTTACAATAACACAACCCGCTTCTGGTATAAATGGCTTCTCATAGCTGGCTATTACTTCATTATTGTAACAATCTGTACTGTGCTTAATATTTTCGTGATGGTTTTTCCCGGTAACTGTGATTACATCCTGATGCAGCAAATGCTTCAATTCGTGAAGGATCACCGGCAATCCGCCGGCGTAATAGAAATCTTCCATCAGGTATTGTCCGGAAGGCATAAGGTTTAATAACAGGGGGATCTTGCTGCCGAGACTGTCAAAATCTTCCAGGGTAAGATCTACACCGATTCGTCCGGCTATTGCCATCAGGTGGATGATAAAATTGGATGATCCGCCTACAGCGGCATTGACTCTGATTGCATTTTCAAATGCTTCTCTTGTCAGTATCTTAGTAATGGTAAGGTCTTCTTTTACCATCTCTACAATCCTTCTGCCACTTAATTGTGCCATTACCTTTTTTCTTGAATCAGCTGCAGGAATAGCAGCAGCGCCGCTAAGTGTCAGCCCCAATGCTTCTACCATACAAGCCATGGTGGAAGCTGTTCCCATAGTCATACAATGTCCGATGCTCCTGCTCATACAGCTTTCTGCAAACTCACATTCCTCCTGCGTCATGAGGCCGGTTTTCATGTCTTCATCAAACTTCCATACATGTGTTCCACTGCCAATGGTTTGCCCTTTGTACCGGCCATTGAGCATAGGACCTCCGGGCACAACGATCGTTGGCAGTCCAACACTGGCGGCACCCATTACTGTGGATGGCGTTGTTTTATCGCAGCCCGTCAGCAATACAACCCCATCAAGCGGGTTACCGCGGATAGATTCTTCGGCATCCATGCTGGCAAGGTTCCGGAAGAGCATAGCTGTTGGTTTCAATAATGTTTCTCCAAGGCTCATGATCGGGAATTCAACGGGGAAGCCACCAGCTTCCAGTACACCGCGTTTTACCGCTTCAGCATGACTCCGGAAATGGGCATTGCATGGTGTCAGTTCGCTGAATGTATTACAGATACCTATCACAGGTCTTCCGTCAAACATGTCTGTCGGCATTCCCTGATTTTTCATCCAGCTACGGTAAATGATCCCATCTTTATCTTTTCGGCCAAACCAATCCCAGCTCCTTAAGCGTTTATTCATCTTGTTTTATAATTAGTAAATTATTTGTAGTCTATTATCTAATCTACATCTTTCTTTGTTCTTTCACTATTGATCAACCGGTAGATTACTAATATGTTTTTATTTTTCAGTTCTGCTGGTAGCAACGAATCAGGCATGTTCTGATAACAAACCGGTCTTGTGAAGCGATAAATGGCTGCAGTGCCGACAGAGGTGGTCTTGCTATCAGTAGTGGAAGGGAAGGGGCCGCCATGTACCATCGCGCTGCATACTTCCACTCCCGTTGGGAAGCCGTTGATAACTACTCTGCCTACCTTTTGTTCCAGTATAGTGATCAGTTCCTGATAGTCTTCCAGTTCTTTTGGCGTGCCATGGATCGTAGCTGTAAGATGACCAGAGAGACCTCTTGCTATTGTAAGCATTTCTTCTTTTGTGGCAACAGAAATAGCAATGCTTGCAGGACCAAAAATTTCTTCACTGAGTTCAGGATGGGTGCTGAACGTTTTGCTGTCGGCACCCATTAATACAGGGGCTCCAACGTTCTTGCCAGTTGAATAACTGCCATCAGCCAGTATTTCCACGCCTGAAGTATGCCGTTTTTCATTGATTCCCTGCCGGTATGCTTCGGCAATAGAAGAGGTAAGCATCACGGCACCATTTGTTTTTTCAAAAGTTTCTTTCAATAACTGTTTAAACTCATTTCCGTTGTTGTTATAAAAAAGCAATCCGGGATTGGTGCAAAATTGTCCCACACCAAGTGTAACAGAACTTGCATAACCGTTCGCTATCGCAAGGCCTCTTTCCTTCATTGCTTCAGGGAGGATAAATACAGGATTACTGCTCCCCATTTCAGCGTATACAGGTATGGGCTCAGGCCGGGAGACGGCTGCGTCAAATAATGCTTTACCTGCTGTGTATGATCCTGTAAAGCCAACAGCTTTAATGGCTGGATGTTTTACCAACTGAATTCCCGTTGTTTTCCCATCTCCATACAAAAGAGAAAAAATGCCATCCGGCATATTTGTTTTTAAAGCTGCGGCCTGAATTGCTTTCCCAACGATGGCAGATGTGGCAGGATGTGCCCCATGTGCTTTTACAATCACCGGGCAACCCGCTGCAAGCGCAGAAGCAGTGTCTCCACCTGCTACAGAAAAAGCCAGGGGAAAATTGCTTGCTCCGAATACAACAACTGGTCCCAATCCAATATGCATGAACCGCAGATCAGGCTTTGGTATTGGCGTTCTTTCAGGAATGGCTGTTTCAATCCTGGCATCTACCCACGATCCTTCTTTTAACAGATCAGCAAACATTTTCAATTGGGTTACGGTCCGTCCCCTTTCGCTTTCTATCCTTGCTACGGGAAGTGCGGTTTCGTTGTGGCAGGTATTGATCAGTATCTCCCCAGTCCTGATTATTTCTTCTGCGATCGCTTCCAGGAATTGAGCCTTCTCTTTTCCACTTTTTTTATAATAAAGCTGAAAAGCCGTTGCTGCTTTTTCTGCAGCACGATTCACTTCCTCTGTAGTGGCTTTGTGAAAAATGTATTCATTGTTACGTTCCTCCGATGGGTTATATGAAACAAAGGCTTCATTTCCTTCAGCTGATAAATCGAATCCGATTATTTGTTTTTCTTGTGTCATTTCCAAAATTTTAACCCACGGTTTCATAAAAGAGACCTGATGTAGATACAACAGGTCTTTGCCTATGTAACTGCTGCTTATGTAACTACTGTTTAGAAAAAGAGTTTTATTTAGTTGTCCCAGAATACACGTGTAGTCAGATTGTCTGTGCCTCCCATACTGTTTACCGCTTCCTGGTAGTTTGCATTGTTTCTTGATGATTCTTCATTAGGATATGCAAAGCGTCTTGCGAAACCTCCCTGCAGGTTATTGTTATACATATTGGGGTTTAATACAGGGAATCCACTTCTCCGGAAATTGGCAAATCCCTCTGCTCCGTTGCCTAATGATGCAATCCAGTATTGTGTGTTAATGAGCTCCAGTGCTGTTGCGGCTGAATAAGCTACACTGGGTACTGTGAGATAGCTATCCTGCAAACTGCCGGGAATAGCCGGGTTTGGCACATTAGGATACTGCGTGTATTCATCCATCGAAGCTTTTACACCGGCTTCATAATATTGTTGGGCAGTAAGCGCACCTGTCAGCCCGGTGAGCCAGCCTTTAAATGCTGCTTCAGCCAGCAGCAGTTTTGTTTGTGCATTAGTGATATAGAACACGGGTGCGGTGGCGCTTCCAAATACTAAGAAATTCAATTGCGAATAATTTTGCCCGGTACCATTAGTACCACGGTAGCCAGGGTAATTCAATACACTGGTCTGATCGTATCCAACAGGAAATCCGAATTGATTAGCCATGGTTGTATCCGGCGTAAGAGCGAGTGCCTGGTTTGGATCCGCATACTTCCCGGATATATATTTCAACCGGGGGTCACTTGTTGCTTTCAGCTTATTTACGAACGGCTCTGCCAGGTAATAGAAATAGGGATTTGTTGCACGGGGCCCATTGTTCAACGCATTATTGTATACAGCTGTAAATACGATCAGCGCATTATCGCTATTGGATTGCATCAGTCCTCCATTGTATGCTTCGATGACAATGCTTTTCGCTTTATTGGCATCTATTTTTGAATAGCGCATACCTAACCGTAACAGCAATGAGTAACCGAATTTCTTCCATTGTGCTACCTGTGTGGCGGCGTCCGCCGACTTGCCATACAAAAGATCTTCTTTTACCAGTTCTTTGGTATTGTCCAGTGCAGCAGAAGCTGATTTTATTTCATTATACAGGCTTTCATAAATAGCTTCATCTTTATCATACTTTGGATAAAAGTTTGCTTCCAGGAATGCTTTTCCTGCTTCGTTGTAAGGCACGTCGCCATAAGTATCCACGAGTGTCATAAAAACAAAAGCCCTCCAGAGTCTTACCTGCTGGTAAAGATTAGAACGCAAGGGATCATCTTTTACAAGACTGATGACCTGTTCGATCAGTTTCACCGTATTGGGATAATTATCATTCCAGCGTGGTGCATTAAAATTGTTATTGTCTTCATTGAAATTGAATCCTGCAGTTGCTCCTGTGTTATACGCATTGACAAATTGCTGCACGATGGTTTGTTCACCTTCCCAAAAGCCAGGATGGGTGAGCCGTTGTGCGTTGGTGAATAGCAATGCCGGATTAATTTCCGTCAGGGCATAAGGGTTGTTATTGATTTCCTTGAAATCTTTATCACAGCTAAGCAATAATGAAAGAGTTAACGGGAGAAGTATATATCGGTTTATTTTTTTCATAAAGCAGTAGTTTAGAATTTTACATTAAGGTTAACGCCGTAGTTGCGCGTAGTTGGGAGAGTGGCTTGCTCATAGCCAACACGGCTGTCGCCTGAGGATGCAAATGATTCCGGATCAAGATCAGTAACATATTTTTTAATGATAAGTACGTTTCTGCAGGAAGCAGATAAGGTAAGCCCTTTCACAAATTTGAGCCTGGATCCGATAAGCCGGGTGAAATCATATGATAAAGTGATATTGCGAAGTTTGACAAAATCAGATTTGAACACGAATGGGTCGGCGATTTGTGAGTTGCGGTAGTCTGTATAGAATAATTGAGGATCAACCGCAGTAGTATTGGGGTTGCCATCTGCCGTTACTGCCGGGAATATAACACCGCCCTCACGTCCTACCAGTGATGCTTTCGTGTGTCCCTGCCGGAGGCCATTCAATGCAGTAGAGGATAGCATTTTACCGCCAGCTTTGTAATCAATATGAACAAGAAGGCTTAAACTTTTATAGCGGAATACGTTGCTCCAGCCACCAGTATATTTTGGCAAAGCGCTGCCGAATAGTACGTCAGGACCTGTGCTGGCTTGCAGGCGGCCGTTGTTGCCAACAACGATATTTCCCTTGGAATCTCTTAAATAAGTTTTTGCGGCGAGTTGGTTCAACGGTTTCCCTACTTCATATACAAGCGAGCCGATGAATTCATTTCCGCCAAACGTGGTTACGATCAGACGGTTGGTTCCCGGAGCCAGGGCCAGCACTTTTGTGGTATTAAGTGCAGTATTAAAGGAACTGACCCAGGTAAAGTCTTTTGTTTTTACAGGTGTTACATCCAGCAAAAACTCAAGGCCGCGGTTCTGCAAGGAACCAAGATTTAATGGTGTGCCTGTATAGCCAGATGCATTGGATATTTCGACAGTCAGTATCTGATCGCGTGTTTGTTTATCATACGCGGAAATATCAAGATTTACCCTGTGGCCAAACATTTTTAATTCAATACCGATCTCTTTTTCTTTAACGCTGAAAGGCTTGAGCAGAGGGTTAGGGCTTGCTGCATTGCTAATCGTTCCAAGGCTCATACCACTAAACTGGTTTGGCAGGATGCCATAGGTGAGCACTCCGCTGAATGCATTGATGCCATTAGCACTGCCGACATCTGCATAAGATGCTCTCAGCTTTCCGTAATTAAGCCAGGATACCTGTTTCAATAATTCAGAAAAAATAAAGCTTCCACTGAAAGAGGGATAC
>CBHEUU010000167.1:0-8379 GCA_965990355.1 uncultured Chitinophagaceae bacterium | reverse complement strand
AGGAAGATTCTCCGGTGGAATATCTGCTGAAGAAAAACAACGTTACAGTGAACCTGGTGGATACCCGCCTGGATGAACTGATCAACAAACTGCCCAAAACATCCGGAGATGCTGCCCAGCAGATCAGCCGGGATGCCAATAATGTAGTATTACGCGCAGGAGCGGTGCTGAAGCAGTTCAATGATGAATTTGTAACGCCTGAGCATATCCTGCTGGCAATTGTGCAGGGGAATGATGAAACGGCCAAGTTGCTGAAAAATGCAGGTCTTACCGAAAAAGGTTTGATAGCTGCCATTAAGGAATTACGAAAAGGCGATACCGTTACTTCGCAAACCCAAACACAGGAATTCAATGCACTGAATAAATATGCCAAGAACCTGAATGAACTGGCGCGCCAGGGAAAACTTGATCCGGTGATCGGGCGTGATGAAGAGATCAGGAGAACGCTTCATATTCTTTCACGCCGTACCAAAAACAATCCTATACTGGTGGGTGAACCTGGCGTAGGTAAAACGGCCATTGCCGAAGGTATTGCGCATCGTATTGTAAATGGTGATGTGCCGGAAAACCTGAAATCAAAAGTTATCTATGCTCTTGATATGGGATTGCTGATCGCAGGTGCCAAGTACAAAGGCGAATTTGAAGAAAGACTGAAAGGTGTAGTGAAGGAAGTGAGCGGCAGCGATGGAGAGATCATTTTATTTATTGATGAGATACATACACTCGTAGGTGCCGGTGGTGGTGAAGGTGCTATGGATGCAGCCAATATTCTGAAACCTGCATTGGCACGTGGTGAACTGCGTGCTGTAGGAGCCACTACCCTGAATGAATACCAGAAATTTTTTGAAAAAGATAAAGCGCTCGAAAGACGATTCCAGAAAGTATTGATAGATGAACCGAGTGTGGAAGATGCGATCTCTATTCTGAGAGGATTAAAAGACCGCTATGAAACGCACCACCATGTGCGGATCAAAGATGAGGCGATCATTGCTGCCGTGGAATTATCAAGCCGCTATATCACCGACCGTTTCCTTCCCGATAAAGCGATTGACCTGATTGATGAAAGTGCAGCAAAACTCAGGCTGGAAATGAATTCCATGCCGGAAGAACTGGATACGCTGGAAAGGCAGATCCGTCAACTGGAGATAGAAAGGGAAGCGATCAAAAGGGAGAATGATGAAGAAAAGCTGAAGCAACTGAATACAGAGATCGCTAATTTATCCGTGGAAAGAGATACGTTCAAAGCAAAATGGAAAGAAGAGAAAGAGATCGTGGAAAGAGTGCAGAGCGGTAAAGCAGCTATTGAACAATTGAAACTGGAAGCTGAAAAAGCAGAGCGTGAAGGTGATTATGGCAAAGTAGCTGAGATCCGTTACGGTAAAATAAAAGAACAGGAAAAACTGATCGAGGAATATTCCGATCAATTGGCTGCTATCAGTGAAAATTCCAGGATCACGAAAGAAGAAGTGGATGCAGAAGATATTGCAGAAAGTGTAGCTAAGGTTACCGGTATCCCTGTCACTAAAATGATGCAGAGCGATAAAGAAAAACTATTGCATCTCGAAGATCATTTGCATGAAAGGGTAGTGGGGCAGGATGAAGCGATCACTGCGGTAGCAGATGCCATCCGCCGTAGCCGTGCAGGGTTGAATGATCCAAAGAAACCGATCGGCTCGTTTATTTTCCTGGGTACAACAGGTGTGGGTAAAACAGAGCTGGCAAAAGCCCTGGCTGAATACCTGTTTGATGATGAAAGCATGATGACGAGAATTGACATGAGTGAATACCAGGAAAAACATACTGTGAGCCGGCTTGTTGGTGCGCCTCCCGGTTATGTAGGTTATGATGAAGGCGGTCAACTAACCGAAGCAGTGAGGAGAAAACCCTATAGTGTGGTATTGCTCGACGAAATCGAGAAAGCCCATCCTGATGTATGGAACGTGCTGCTGCAGGTACTTGACGATGGACGGCTGACGGATAACAAAGGAAGGGTGGTTAATTTCAAGAACACCATTATCATCATGACCAGCAATATCGGTAGTCATCTGATCATGGATGCATTTGAAAATGTGAGCGAGAAAAATGTGGATGAAGCTACAGAGAAAGCAAAACTGGATGTGATGAACCTGCTCCGCCAGACCATCCGTCCTGAATTTCTGAACAGGGTAGATGAGATCATTATGTTCCAGCCTTTGTTGAAGAAAGAGATCATAGGTATTGTAAAGATCCAGTTGGAAAGCCTGAAAAGGCTGGTGGCGCAAAGCGGTATTCAGCTTGAGTTTAGTGGCTATGCACTGGAATACCTTGCCGAACAGGGATTTGATCCGCAATTCGGCGCGAGACCATTGAAAAGGCTGATACAAAAAGAGATCGTCAACCAGTTGAGTAAACGGATTCTCGCAGGCGATATTGATAAAACCCATCCGGTACTGGTGGATGTGTTTGACAATACGGTTGTATTCAGGAATGAAACACCGGAATTGGAAAAGACAGGGAAGAAATAAAACACTCCTTCATTGTCTAATGAAGTTTATATAGACACGGCAAGGTTTAACCTTGCCGTTTCATTTGAGCATTGAATATTGATTATTTTTTGATTGGCGTAGGAATAATCAATATTCAATGCTCAATTTTCAATTAAAGGTTACTGGTGTGTTACGCTTAATCCATAAATCACCACTTCCCCGTATGCATTGCATGATTCAGTCGGCCCCGGATTTCCACCCGATTTACAGGAAGACTGTGTATAAGCGCCAGCTTTAAAATATGCACCTGAATAAGATTGATTATGGGTGTACATCAGCACGTCATTGTAATAACATTTTGTCTGGTTGTTAGATACTACAAATTTTACTTTAAAGCGGGTGCCCAATACATAACTGCTGGTAAGTGTTGGTCCATCACTGCCATTGATATCAATAAACAACTTTTGATTTTCCAGGCGGAACACGATCACATCATCATCTGCATCATGGATTTGCCCGGCAACAATATGTTTCTTAACATCAGGAAGATGTGTGATTGCCTGGTCGATCTCCATGGTATGTGTGCCGGAGCCGGAAGACCAACTGGCATTGCTGGCGCCATTATTGGTCATCTCACGTAATTCACTGCGCGGATAACCTGAACCGCTTGTAGTGGCTCCTCCTGTATTGGCGCGGAAGATCACACCGGTATTATCTGCATTATTCTTGAACCAGGGATCAATGGAATAAGTGGCCAGTGCAGGTTGCGTGATCTCATCAGCCGTAGTGCCGCTGTCAGACCCATCAAATGGCAGGGTTATTTTCCAGTTAGTAAGATTCAACACATTGGCTGGCAGGTTGCCGCTGGCGCCGGATGTGGTAGCAGATGCTTCATTGCTATACGTGCTGTTGCCGGTTGCATTAAAAGAACGGACACGGTAGTAGTATGTTGTATTGGCGCTAAGGCTGCTGCTGGTATAACTCGTGCTTCCTGCTGCAAGGTTGCCGGCTATTTCAGACCAGGTGCCACCGGAGCCTGTTTTGCGTTCAACTTTAAAACCTGTTTCATCAGTACTGTTGTCTGTCCAGCCGAGGTTGATGGAGCTGGAACTGCTTGCTGTTGCCGTGAGTGCTGATGGTGCTGCAGGCACAGTGCCGCTGCTGCTGCCTTCTTCCAGTGCAAAATCATCAAAGCGTCCTTCACCTGCATTGTAAGCGCCGTATAATGTAACAGAGCTGGCGCTGCCGGAATTAAAGTTGACTGTTACCTGTGTCCAATTGCTATAGGTGCCGCCCTGGCTGTTCAAAACAGTGGAACCGCTTTTAGCACCGATAGTGCCCTTGCCCAGTATCCAGGCTGTTAAAGTATAATCAGTGTTGGGAGAAACTGTAACGGCTTGTTGTATCCGGTTGCCGGAAGAACTCAGCTTTGCAGATTTCGCACCTGAATGTTTATCACTGGTGGAAATGGCAAAAAGATCAGGATCGCCCCAGTTGGCTTTGTCTGATTCAAAGCCCGGGTTCAATATCGTTACTGAACTAATGGCCAGGGTGCTTCAAGTATTTTCTTCACCTTGTTGTTGATCTGAAAGAGCAGGACCCGGGGATACGGGTTTGCTGCAACTGGCAGCCAGCATAATAAAAGCGCAGGTCATTGCACAGACCTGCGGGATCTTGAACAGATTTTTCATTTGGCAAATATTTAATGTTATAAATAGCCTGCAACAGGCTCAATCGTTGGTAAGATTAAAAGGGATTTGCCGATTTTGTTTTGACAGGCAGCTTAAATGTTTTTTATTTTTTGCAGGACACCGTACTTGTTTTTTGTAATAAACATGGTGTTTTAATAACGATTTCCGCATTGATCGATAACGACAACGTTACCGGCAACGCTGCCAGCAAAAGAGGAAATAAGTGAAGAAGAAACAGTTTGTAAAGAGAAAGATAGGTGTAAACCCTATATAATCTTATAGTTCTTATACTCTCCCGGATACCATCCCGTCCATTTCCCCATGAACCTTTTAAAGCGGTCTTTCATTGAAGCATAACGAAGTGAAAGATCAGGATGATAGTCCCAGTTTTGATTGGTCACTCTTTCCAGCATTACAGAAGGGTGGGTACCTTCAAAAAGCGCTACCGGTTCGATAGCTTTTTCATAAGTGTATTGATTCATGTAATTCGCATGCCCTTCCGCAGCGCTTTCATCAGGATTGTACAACCTGATCTTGGCCTTTTCTTTTTCTTTCAATTCTTCCGGGTATCTCACCCAGCCGTAGTGATATATATAAGCATCGAGCAGTTTCACTTTTAATTTTTCATTCGGTTTTTTACGGAAACCCTGTGCATCGCGGTAAGAAAAAATATTTTTATCGTTCCGTATGATCCTGATCTCATGCCTGTACCAGGCGCTGTTGATACCTACATAAGCATAAGAACCGAAGAAGTGAATATAATTGAACAGGAAGCCTTCCACTTTTTTATTGTCCACGTATTTTTCCATGGCTTCCCGCATCACCGGAAAATATTTTTCGTGGATCAATTCATCTCCCTGAATATAGATGCACCAGTCATACTTTGCAGGAATAGCCTGGAAGGCTTTATCTGTTTCTACAGCCAGTACTCGGCCGCCTTCCTTCAGGGTATCGTCCCATACGGTTTCAATAATGGTTACTTTTGGATCGATATTGCGCAGCATGCTAAGCGTATTGTCAGTGGAATCACCCACCGCTACGATCACTTCATCACATACAGGAAGAATGGAACGGATGGCTTCTACAAAAGGATAACCCAGCTTCACACCGTTGCGCACAAAAGAGAAACCGCAGACTTTCATTGTTCTAAAGCAAGAAATAAGAGGAAAAAGATTCAATCTTTCTCCGTTAAATATTTTTACGGAGCAAAAGTAAGCTTATGGGTTCATTCTTCAGTAGAATTCTATCGGAGGTGAATGGCAGACGACGGCCAATAAAAATGCCCTGATCTTAGACGGACTGCAAGATCAGGGCATTTCGTTTTCCAGGGCTTATTTCAGTGCGAATACGACATTCACTTCAAATCTTAATTTCATTTTCTTGAAATCTATTTGAGAGTCGCTGCCAGGAGCCGATTGATCACGCATGAACGTATTGCTTTGCGCAGCATTCATCATATAAGGCATCCATTCTGCAGGCTCGTTGATAGTGACGGCTTCTCCTAATTTTTCACCAACCGCTTCACTCAGGTACAGGCCTTTTTCCCGTGCGATCTGCACAGCTTTAATTTTCAATTGTTTCCTGAACTCAGGCATTTTACTATGACTGGTAGAAACGATCTGGAAATTTTTAGTGGCATCATCATCCAGTTTTTCTACCAGCTCATCCATCTGACGGCTGCCGGAAAATTTCATCTGGTAAGTGATCTGCGCCAGCATATCAGTCCCTTTTTTCTTCTTTTTCAGTTCATAATAGTTATTGTATCCGGAATAGGAGGCAATACTGATCACCGAATCGGGGATCCCGATAGACCTGCAGGCAGCCAGGAATTCAGACCTGATCTTTTCCAGGTCTTTTTTTGATTCACCTTTTTTCTGGTATTCCATCAGGCTGATCTGTACATATATTTCATCAGGCACGATCTCCATTTCAGCGCTTCCGCTTACAGAAATGGTTTTAGGGAAAGGATTAACGGAGTACGAAGGCTGGCCTTGCTGTGCCATACTGGTCTGAACGAACAATGCAAATGCAAGAGTGGTCAAAATTGTTTTCATGATCGATGTTTTTTTAAAGATACCTTTCACGGAGACAATACATAAGATGTGCTACGTATTCACTTTTCTTTAGCAATTACTTATAAGGTTAAAACGGAGCAGGGCGGCTCACTGCCCTTTTAATGAATAAAACAAAATTTATCTCAAACGACTCCTTCCCGTTTTCCCGCCTTACCGGTAAAAAATAAAAACCGGTAAGCAAATTTTTACCGGTAAGGCGGGAAGACGGGAAGGAATTCCTTGTAAAGGGAAGAAATTTCTTGTGGGTGAAGACCCGAACGGGTTAAAAAAAATGTTGATAAGTTATTGATCGCCGGACACATTTTTCCGATATTTTTAGAATATGCTAGACCATTACCAGCTTCTCTACACCATCTATTCTATCGTTAAAGAGGACCCTCAACCGGAACAGTATGCCTGCAGGCCAAGGGAGCTGATTCTTCGCCAATTTCAGGACTGGTCTTTAATCAGGGAACAACTTCAGTTGCTGGAAGAAGAAGAGCTGGTGATTACTGAACAGCAGGATACCCTGATCATCCGCATTACTTCTGCCGGGTTGGAAAAAGCAAAAGACGGCACCAACCTGGTTTGGGAATAAAGTTCGCGGAACCGAAGATCTATAAGCGAGGATAGTACCGATCCTTCCCCTGCGGAATACAATATCCGGCCAATCATTCATCAAAATCAACTGTATGAATACCACTGCCGGAATGCCAGCCACTGTTGCCGCACCTGTTTCCCAGTCAGAACGAATCACTATCATTGATTCTCTCAGAGGATTTGCCATCCTGGGTATATTGCTGATGAATATACCAGGCTTTGGACTGCCCGGTCCCGCCGGTTTTGACCCCACCGTCCGGAATGAGATCGGGACAATAAACTTTACTGTCTGGCGCATCGTGGAATGGATACCAGAAGGTACCCAGCGCGCACTATTCTCCATGCTGTTTGGGGCCGGTGTTATTCTGTTCATAGAAAGGCAGGGGAAAAAGGTAGAAGGCATACGGCCTGCCGACTATTTTGTTCGCCGGCAATTATGGCTGATGTTCTTCGGGCTGATAGATGTATACCTCTTGCTGTGGTGGGGGGATATCCTGTTTGACTACGGCGCTTATGGCCTTATCATATTTACGTTCCGCAAGCTTTCACCAAAAGGGCTGATTATAGCGGCCTCAGTTTGTTTCCTGTTCATGCTGGCACGGGAAACACGGGACCTATATCAGGACAAAGTCATGATAAGGAAGGGAGAGCGTATTGCAGCGATTGATACCACCAAAACAAAACTCACTCCTCAGCAAAAAGAAGACCTGGGCGCCATGACGGAATTCAAGGAAAACAGCAAACACGAGAAAAAGGTGAAAAAGATGGAAAAAGCTATCCGGAAAACCACCGGCAGCTATGCAGAGCTGTATGAATTCAGAACGGGCATCTATATGGAAGTATTGGTAAGGTTCATGTACATGTATATATGGGATGTACTGTTTTTTATGTTCCTGGGCATGGCTTTCTTTAAACTGGGGATACTAACGGGACAGGCTCCCATTAAAATATACTGGCTGCTGGCCATAGTTGGCTTAGGTCTGGGTTTAGCAGTGTCGTGGTATCTGCGGCTGCAACCATTGATCAAATACCAGTTCAACTGGTTTGAATACACCAAGAATACAAAGTTCGAATGGTACACAATTTCCCGCACGCTGAGGGCATTGGGAATTTTCGGATTGCTGATGTTGTTATACAGGTCCGGCGTATTCAAGTGGCTGTTTGCATTGATGCGTCCGGTAGGGCAGATGGCTTTTACCAATTATCTTACCCAGTCGCTGATCTGCGGTATTATCTTTTATGGAGTGGGATTTGGCCTGTATGGTAAACTGCAGCGCTACGAAGTATATTATGTGGTGGGAGCTATCTGGTTGCTGCAGATCATCTGGAGCCATATCTGGCTAAGGTTCTTTTATTTTGGTCCGTTGGAATGGCTGTGGCGAAGTCTTACTTACTGGAAGAAGCAACCTTTTGTTAAACGATAATGGGCATAAAAAAACATGCACCAGCAAAAGCTGATGCATGTTTTCATTAGGAATAATGTGACGGTGGCTTATTTCAGTTTGTTTACAACAACATCCTGGATAAGACGTGAGTTTTTGCTGATTTCGTATACAACGGGCTTACCTA
>CBHEUU010000166.1:0-8386 GCA_965990355.1 uncultured Chitinophagaceae bacterium | reverse complement strand
GATTATCATTTCAATACACTGAAAGATTATTGGGACGCAGAAAGAAAATATGTGGATGATGGGTATCGTGGCATTCCCTTTCCTTTTGCAGAGATTATTTCCCCGCAATTTTTCATTACCAGTTATTGGTCATTGCAGGAGATGGAAGGGTATCTGCGTACGTGGTCGGCATTGCAGAAGTTTATAAAAGCAAATGAAAATGATCCGGTAAAAGAATTAGTGGACAGGTTGAAAACACACTGGCCGGAAGATAAAGCGAAAGTTGTTTTTCCGGTGCATCTGAAAATCGGGAGGGTGGAGAAGTGATTTAAGTATATAAAATCAAATTCCCGTACTTCATGAACCATGTTTGCCATGAAATACGGGAATGATGAAATGATTCTTTCTGATCAGGCTTTTTCTTTGTCTTTCATTTCTTTTTTCTTCTTGTCGATTATGTCCTTGTATTTGGCTTGTTGTTCCGGAGTCAGGAACTCCTGCAGTTTAGCCTCTTTCTCTTTCTTCAATTCCATTTTTTTCTGCTTTTGTGCGTCTTCACTCAAAGAAGCGTCCTGTTTCAATGCCGTCATTTTATCACCGTATTCTTTGCTTAATGCATCGTATTTAGTGATCTGATCAGGTGTAAGGTTCAACTCCGTTTTTATTTTATTGTCCCATTCTGCATAGCTTTTTTCTTTGTTTTGTGCAAATGCAGGTGCGGCAAAAAAGGCAGTGACAATGAGGGCCAATGCTAATTTTTTCATAACATAGTATTTAAAGATTAGGAAAAAGATTACATGTATCCTGAGCTTTTGTGCATATCAAGCTCGCTTAGTAAGTGCGGAAAAAATAATGCCAACCTGGGTTGGTGAGAGTTAATTTGTACACTTATATTACCATCCATCCAGATATAGGCGGGTATTAACAATTTCATAAAATGGCCACAGGTTGGTTTTATGCCGATTGGCTCTTGTGGAAGTGTTACGATTTTTTGTTGAGTGTAGCGCAAACAACTCTTCCTTCAAAAACCACGGGTCATCACAACTGCTCTTTTTCGGGGCGGGCTTTAATGGAATTTGGAACACAGATAGCAAGACGTCTCAGAATATAAAGCTTGTTTTGCAAACCATGTTTAGCTGAAACACCTGAAATCATCTCACTCATTCGTACGATAAAAGGATAACCACTAAGTAGTACTTGCATATAAATTACCCTGTGGATGGCGTGAAAAATTCATCTATAAATGGGATTTACAAGAGCAGCAAGCCGTTTTAATTTCGTTCGTCTTAAAACATACATTATGAAACTGCATGCTTCTGCTTTCACTATTGCCATTATTTTTATCGCCGTATTTGCTTCCTGCAAAAAAGGTGATGTAGGCCCGCAAGGCGAACCGGGTACTGCTAATGTGATCTATTCCGAATGGTTTACTGCTACCCCCTGGAAAAAAGATACTGTTTTTAGTGTCTGGGGATTTAATTATTCGAAAGCGGCTTCTGGCATTACCCAGCAGGTGCTTGATAGCGGAACAGTATTGACTTTTGGTAAGTTGCTGGGATATAATACACTTGTGTGGCCCGCTACGCAGGTTGCACAATTGCCGATTAATCTTACTTACCAGTCGGGTTCAGTTATGACGGATACCTGGTCTGCGTATGCTACAGTGGGAAATCTCCGGATAAAATTCGTAAACGATAAAAACTATTATACCTCCATTGCCACTGCTCACCAATTCCGTTATATCATAATACCGGGTGGCGAACCAACGACCGGCAGAAGCAGGCCATTGACTTATGAGGAAGTGTGCAGGAAGTATCATATTCCGGAATGATTATCTGCCGGGGTTTTATTTAATATTCAGTAATATATTGTTTCAGCAAAACGATGATAAATAAAATTGATCAACAGTGCGTAAATTGCTGGAGCAAATCTCTCCTACATGTTCGAACTGAAACGCACTAACAATCAAAACCCCGATTTTCTTTACCTGATCCCTTTGCTGGATAAAGACCTCCGCAGCCGCTACCAGGCTCTGCAGGATGTATATGACCAGCATAATGTTATTGTAAATGTTGACACAGTCGTTATTGCATATACAGATGGGCAGGCTGTTGGTTGCGGATGTTTCAAACAGTTCAGTGATTCAGCTGTAGAAATAAAGAGAATGTATGTAAAACCGGAATACCGGCGTAAGGGCATTTCCTCAGCTATACTAAATGAATTGGAAACCTGGGCTCTCGAATCAGACTATTCTGAAGCTGTATTGGAAACGGGCGACCGCCAGGATGAGGCTATTGCACTATATAAAAAACAAGGATATGAGATCATTCCCAATTATCCACCATATGAGAAAATAGCAACCAGCATTTGTATGAAAAAAATACTCAGTTAAATATTAATTCAAATACTATCAAAGATTTCGTCTGACAATTAATAGTAAGCAAGTTCCGGGTTTTCCACCATCCAAAGCGCTGCTAAATTTGTGTTCTAAATCGAAAGATCATGACAACACAGGAAAATATTCACTACGACAGGATAGCAGAGGCCATCGGATACATCCGCGAACAGTTTAAAACGCAACCTTCACTGGAAGAAGTGGCAGAGCAGATACATCTCAGTCCTTTTCATTTTCAACGCCTCTTTACAGAATGGGCAGGTGTAAGCCCTAAAAAATTTCTGCAGTTTATCAGCGTGCAGCATGCAAAGAAAATACTGTCAGATAAACAGGCTACGCTTTTTGATGCAGCATTTGAAACCGGTTTGTCTGGTACCGGACGCCTGCACGACCTGTTTATTAAAATAGAAGGAATGACGCCAGGTGAATTCAAAAATGGTGGTGAAAACCTTTCTATCAATTACAGTTATGCCGAAAGCCCTTTTGGAAATATACTGGTGGCTTCCACAGCCAAAGGAATTTGCTACATGGCTTTTGCCGACAATGAAGCGGATGCGTTTCAACAACTGAAACTTCAGTTTCCTAATGCACGCTACCAGCAAATGGTAGATATGATTCAACAGAATGCCCTGTATATTTTTACTCACGACTGGAAACAACTTTCACAAATAAAACTGCATTTGAAAGGGACCGACTTTCAACTCAAAGTATGGGAAACTTTGTTGAAGATCCCGATGGGGCAGTTGTCAACTTATGGTGATATCGCCGCAAAGATCCAGGTGCCGAAAGCATCCCGCGCTGTAGGTTCGGCTGTTGGTGATAACCCCGTTGCTTTTCTTATTCCCTGTCATCGCGTGATCCAGTCTACCGGTGCTTTTGGCCAGTATCATTGGGGCAGTACACGCAAAACAGCGATGATAGGATGGGAAGCTGCTAAAGTTGAAGCTAAATAATAAATCTGTACCGATGAAAAGTTTGCAACAAAAAATCAGCAGTGCCGATTGGCCTGCGATAACAAATCAATTGAATGAAAAAGGTTTTGCAATTATACCTGGCATTCTAAATCATAAAGATTGTGAGAAACTGGTTCAGCAATATGATGCGCCGGATATTTACCGCAAGACCATTTCCATGGTGCGCTATCGCTTTGGAAAAGGAGAATACAAATATTTTAAATATCCGCTTCCGGAAATAATTCAAACGATACGTCAATCGGTTTATCCTTACCTGGCGCCCATTGCCAATGGATGGATGAAGGTGTTGAAGACAGATAAGACCTTTCCTGATTCCTTCGAAGCGCTTCAATCCCTTTGCCATAAAAAAAAGCAGGTGCATCCAACTGCGTTGATATTGCAATATGATCAGGGAGGGTTTAATACCCTGCATCAGGACCTGTATGGCGAGATCTTTTTTCCTATGCAGGTGGTAATGATACTGGATGAGCCGGGAAAAGATTTTTCGGGTGGTGAGTTTGTATTAATAGAACAAATACCGAGGGCTCAATCCAAAGCGATCGTATTAAACCCGCAAAAAGGCGACCTGCTGATCTTTACTACACAATTCCGCCCGGCCAAAGGCAGTAAAGGCTATTACCGGGTGAATATGAAACATGGAGTAAGTGAACTGCAAAGTGGCCGCAGGCATAGCCTGGGTATTATTTTTCATGATGCATTGAGTTAAAATGATCCATCATACGGCATTGGGAAATGGTTTTGCTGGCAGCCGGCGGTTAAAGCAACTGATTGATCAGGCCAAAATACAATTAGCCGGCAATAAAAAACTGCGCATCTATGGCACACTCGTTTGCTATTCGGGCAAACGCATGAAAAACGAAAACCGGGTATTCTTTGCTTCAGAGAAAGAAGCGATAGAAAACGGCTACCGTTGTTGCAAACATTGCTGGTGCAAAACGCGCAGGGCCAGTAACTTTACACTTTCATAATGATGGACCTTTTTAATAACGATCCGAGCACAAACCTGCTTCCCTTTGATGGTATTGTTCAATACTACGGGCATGTAATGAAGCAGCAAGAGGCCAACCATTTTCTCGAACGCCTGCTGAATACGCTTGAATGGAAACCTGATACAGCAGTGGTATTTGGCAAACTGATCACCACTTCCCGGAAAGTAGCCTGGTATGGCGACAAGCCATTTGCCTACACTTATTCCGGTGCTACCAAAGAAGCATTGCCCTGGACAAAAGAATTGCTGGAACTAAAAAAAATAGCTGAAGACCGGTCTGGCGAAACATTCAATTCCTGCCTTGCCAACCTGTATCATTCCGGTGAAGAAGGAATGGCCTGGCACAGTGATGCGGAAAAAATGTTGCGCAAAAACGGAGCAATTGCTTCGATGAGCTTTGGTGCGGAAAGAAAGTTTGCCTTCAAGCATAAGCAAACACAGCAAACTGTTTCTCTGGTATTGCAAAACGGCAGCCTGCTGATTATGAAAGGCGCCACTCAAACGCATTGGCTGCACCGGCTTCCGCCAACGGTGAAAGTGAAGAGTGCGAGAGTGAACTTAACATTCAGGACAATAGTAGAAGACATCTAAATAATGTGTTAAACAGATTTTTATATATACTATTCCTGTAATTGTTCACGTTTGAAAAGCCCAACCGTCTAAATCATAAACCACTACCAATGCGTTACACCTTCATGGCTGTATCCAGCCTTATTTTCATTTCTAAAACTATCGGGCAGGCAAAGATCAACCGGGTGCTGAAAGCTGAACTGGATAGTATTTTACAGGTGGACCAGCGTTACCGTTCCTTTATTCAGTTGCCCAATTTTCAAAGTAAAACGGATTCACTGGCCAGGCAGTTGAAAGTAGCGCCGGGGGATGTGATCAGGTATATGCTTGGCAAGATCCCGGAAAATGATTCTTCCAATATTAAACGGGTTGAAGAGATCATTAGTGAATATGGTTATCCCGGTAAAAGCCTGGTAGGCGAACCAACCAATGAGGCCGCGTTTTATGTGATCCAGCATTCCAATAAGATCGATACTTATTTACCGGTTATTGAAAAAGCCGCGAAGAGAAAGGAACTGCCTTTCACATTATATGCTTTGATGCTTGATCGCTCGCTTATGCAGAAAGGGGAAGAACAGGTGTATGGTACGCAGGCGCGGGGTTTTGATGCAGTGGATTCCGCTACGGGTAAAAAGCAATGGAGAACAATTATATGGCCGATCAGGGATGCAAGGAATGTTAATAGAAGACGTAAGCAGGCAGGGTTTAATCAAACAGTGGAGGAGAATGCAAAGAGGCTGGGGTTGGAGTATAAAGTGTATACATTGGAGGAAGCGAAGAAGTTCGAAGCGGGGAAATGAATAATGATTTCTGAAGAATTTGGAAGATGAGATGAATCAGCCCACTGCATGAAACTTCTTATACTCTTTTACAGCTTTTTTCAGCGCCTGATCCTGTTTTTTATTGAGCTTGATAAAAGGAACTGTTTCAACTTCTATGTCTTTTGGTTGTACTGTGCGGCGCCAACCACCGGCAATTTTCCCATCAGCAATGAAAAGGTTATTGAATGTAGGATATAGCTTTGAATCTATACCAGGATTTAATATAGCAGAACGGTCTTTATAGCTCATACCAATCTCATCATATATCGGCATGAGGAAGCTGGCGCGGGAGTTTGTTTTTGGCAAGGGACTAGAATCTATTATATACTCATTCCCATTGATAGTTTCACGGATGAAATTAGAGGGAAGCGATTCTACGCCAGCTCTGGCATCTTTAAGAGTGAGACCCGACCAGTAGGCAAAATCCTGGAGAGTTGCGGGGCTGCGGCTGGCAAAATAGCGTTGGACGAATTGAGCTAATGCGTCCTGCCGGTGCATAGATTTTACAGGTGGCACTCTTTCTTCCAGTAATGCATAAGTGAATTGTTTTCCCTGGCGCGGACCGCTGCAAATAATTCCGTCCAGTTCAGCTTCCATCATCAGGGCGCTTAGCCGTACTCCATCGGCAATGATTTTTTTCTGTTTTAATTTTTCGTTTAGTGCAGTACGAGTGAGAAATTTTCCGCCTTCGAGTGCTTTCACGAGAGTATCGTGGCTGCGTTTAAAAGTTTTGGCATCCAGTTGTTGCTGGCGGTAGGTGAATGCATTGAATGCTTTTACACGTGGGGCAGTTAGTGCCAGCAACCACCGGATATCGGCGGGAGATACAAAATGCCAGGTAGGCCGCATCAGGTGTGTGCGAAGGATAAGGCTGTTATTAAAAGCGGTTTCCACTATTGTATCGTCTGCAGTTGGTAAACGCAGGCCGATGGCCCATTTGGCCATAGCATATTCCTGAGCTTGCATAGCCACCATCCATTGAACAAGCTGTTCTGGTTTTTTGAAAGCGGGGTTAACAATTTGCTGATGATGGAGGCGATGGGTAACGATATCTGGCCTTTTCATGAGTTGAATTTATTTTGGTCAGAGTGGGCTAACAAAAATACATCACATCTTAATGGATAATACAGGAAAAGGAATTTAGTTGAGCAAAACTATCAATAAACCTGTAGGACCACTTTGAGTAAAATCTCTTTCTTCCCCCGAAAAAAAACATTTTTCCTGTTGTTTTTCCCCTTGTCTTGCTTCGTTCCTCTTTTAGCTTTAAGTAAAAATTATAATTTATGAAATCACCAATATTTGATTCTTCTTAGTAACAACTGTACTCATTAGAAACAGGGCGTGTAGGACGTTCCGGGATTAACCGAGGAAGCGGGGGTGCTGCCGATAAAGTAATAGAGTGCAGCGCCCTGGCTTCTTTATTGCTTAACAAGGTTGCGAATACAATATATTCGGCTTTTCGTGGCCTTGTTATTTATCCAAACCGGCCTAATCGTCTCAACACCTCCATTATTTCTTCCGGTTGTTTGGTGGAAATGGTCAGCTTGGTATTGTTTTTAAAAATGATCTGGATGCCAGTATCTCCTGGAACCGTATAGGCCCTTCCTTCAGGACCAATGCGGATTCCATATCCATATTCCTTTAGCGGATCAAACTTGCGGATATGAATTTCGCGGATACTGTCCCAGCTATACCTGGTGAATGAAAACTGGTATGGAGGGAAACGAACGTAAATACCATCTTCCCTGATTTGTGTCACCAATTGAAAACTAAAGGAAGTAAATACCTGCAGGATAATAAATATGATGAATCCAGACCATAGCAGGCCTGTGAACAGAGGCGTTTCCTTTTGCGAAAAAAAATTCCATAATAACACTAAACCAAACAGAACAGCCACAGCTCCATAAAACCAATTATTCTTCACACGCTGGGAACGCTGTATCTCCTCAAAAAGGATAACTGATGCTTTCACTATAGAAAGTTACGCGTATTCCGCGTGTCCACAAAGGTGATTGTTTTAATCTCCCACCAAGCACACGAAGATCCACAAAGAGTTTCATATAAGAACCTTTGTGGATCTTCGTGTGCTTGGTGGGAATCCCTGCTCAGCTTTATTGGTACACAATACTCAGGGAATAGGTGTCGCAGGCAAGGCCTTTGAAAGCGGACAATTTTCTTTTGTCACGCCTTTTAAGGAAGGATTAATGATTTGTTTGCCGGAATAAACCGGAAGCATAAAATTGAACAATCCGTAGGCTTAATCGTTGTATTTTTACATTATCGTTATGTGTTTTTTAATACCAGAAAGTTTTTGAACTTTTCGGAGGCTTTATTTTTCATTTTGTATTGGTAATAGAACAAAATCTTTCTTTCTGCTGTTCTTAATTTGCTTGCTTACCCACAAATCTCAAATCATTTAATCGTTTTTAAATTTTAAATCATGTCAACTGAAACAAAACCCTCTGTCTCTTTTGTATTGGGAGGCGATCTCACGGTGAACCGCCTGGGTTATGGTGCGATGCAATTGACCGGTACCGGTGTGTTCGGCGAAGCAGCAGATCGTGAAAATGCAAAAAAAGTATTACAGCAGGCTGTTGCCGCTGGTGTGAATTTTATTGACACAGCAGAAGCCTATGGACCCAAGCTGAACGAATCATTG
>CBHEUU010000165.1:0-8387 GCA_965990355.1 uncultured Chitinophagaceae bacterium | reverse complement strand
TAAACGACCTCTTAGGTGGAAGAGGATGGTGGCTTGTAAAAGGGGCCTTGGTTCGGGGCCCCTTTCTTTATGCCCTGCCGTGAACAGGGGCTCCCCGCAGAATCAGCCAAAATTTGCATTTTAAACAGGAATTTTCTATCATTGACCTACCTTTACAGTAATTTCCACTTTTTTAGTTTGTTTCCCTCTTATTTACATTATGGAGTATAATACAACGAGAAATGACCTGGCCATGAGAGAATACGGCCGTCATGTGCAGAAAATGATTGAACACCTGCTCAGCATTGAAGATCCTGAACGCCGCCAGCGTAATGCTTATGCAGTAATTGAATTGATGGGGTTTTTAAACCCCCATCTGAAAAATGTGGAAGATTTTCGGCATAAACTCTGGGATCACCTGTTCTTAATCTCTGATTTTAAGCTGGATGTGAAATCTCCCTATCCCATCCCCACCCGAGAATCATTAAGCGAAAGGCCTCAACCCCTGCCTTATCCCAAAAGATATCCCCGCCATTCACACCTGGGTAAAAACCTGGAACTGATAATCAAAAAGGCGCTGAATGAAGAAGACCAGGACAAACGCGCCGGCTTTGCCAACGCGATTGCCTATTACATGAAACTGGCATATAACAACTGGCATAAAGAAATAGTGCATGACGATGCCATCCAAAGCGAACTGACCGGTATCACCAATGGCCAGCTCACTTTCACCAACACGCCTTACGTAAAAGCTTTCAGGCCCCAGGAAAACCGCGAAAGGGAAAGAAGCAATTACGGCAAGCAAAGAGGTAAATTTCAGCATCGCAATGGTGGCGGTGGCAGCAATGGCGGCGGCGGCGGACAAAGAAGAAATGATAACCGCGATAACCGTGGCGGTGGTGGCGGAAATTTCAAGAAAAAAAGATACTGATCCTCCTTTCCTTTTAATTTATTATTACTCCTGTTAATTCAAAAGTAGAAAGTCAAAATGCAAAAGAGCCCGATTACAGTTCCTTTTGCGTTTTTTTGCAGGCTCTTTTAAATTTTTACTTTTGATTTTTGAATTTATATCTCATGCATTCTTTCGAAGTTAAAGGTGGAAAAAAATTGCAGGGCGAGATCATTCCCCAGGGCGCCAAAAATGAGGCCCTGCAGATCATCAGCGCCGTATTGCTTACACCCGAAAAAGTAACGATCACCAATATTCCGGATATTCTCGACGTAAACCTGCTGATAGAACTATTGCAGGAAATGAACGTAAAACTGGAAAGGCCTACCCGCGATACCTGCATTTTCCAGGCAGATGATGTGAATATTGATTACCTGCACAGCGATGCCTATAAAAAGAAAAGCGGCCGTTTGCGTGGCTCCGTCATGCTTGCCGGCCCTATGCTGTCGCGCTTCAGGAAAGCTTTTATTCCCAAACCTGGTGGCGATAAGATCGGCCGCCGCAGGTTAGATACACATATTATCGGTTTTGAAAAACTCGGCGCCGATTTCCAGTATCATGCTGAAGATGGCTTCTTCCATCTTACCGCTCCCAATCTCAAGGGAATGAATATGCTGCTGGACGAACCATCCGTTACCGGCACTGCCAATATCGTCATGGCCGCCGCAATGGCCAACGGCACTACTACTATTTATAATGCCGCCTGCGAGCCTTACCTGCAGCAGCTTTGCAAGATGCTCAACCGGATGGGTGCAAAAATCAGTGGCATTGGCAGCAACCTGCTCACCATAGAAGGTGTTGCCTACCTCGGAGGCACAGAGCATCGCATGTTGCCGGATATGATTGAAGTGGGTTCTTTTATCGGGCTTGCCGCCATGACGCAAAGCGATATCACTATTAAAAATGCAGGCATTGAAAGCCTGGGCATTATTCCCGAAAAATTCCGGCAACTGGGTATCCAGCTCAATTTTAATGGCGACGATATCCATATCCCTTCACAGGAAATATATGAAGTGCAACGCTACTTCGACGGCGGTGTACTTACTATATATGATCATCCGTGGCCCGGTTTCACCCCCGATCTGCTGAGCATTGTTCTTGTAACAGCTATACAGGCCAAAGGCAGTGTGCTTATTCATCAGAAAATGTTTGAAAGCCGCCTGTTCTTTGTCGACAAACTGATCGACATGGGCGCGCAGATCATTCTCTGCGATCCCCACCGCGCTGTAGTGATCGGCCTCGAACGTGAACAGCAATTGCGTGGCATCACCATGAGCAGTCCCGACATCCGCGCAGGTGTATCATTGCTTATTGCGGCCCTCAGTGCTGAAGGGAAAAGCATTATTCAAAACATCGAACAAATTGATCGCGGCTACCAGTATATCGATGAGCGGCTGCGGAAGCTGGGAGCAGAGATCAAACGCATTGATGCATAAACAATGCATCCCGTTTATTCAATCAATTGTTGTCTATCATGAAATACATTGCTATTGCCATTACTTTTTTTCTGACAGGACTGCTGGCTTCACGTGTTATGGGACGCAACACCCAGCAAGCCGGTTATATTCTTGAACATGAAAAGGAAATCGCTGCTCCGCAACCGGGGCCACATAACGGTGGCGGTAACACAACTGCTTACAATTTCTTTTCAAAGGCCCAGGATTTCAAACTCGCTTTCCGCAAAAGGATCTTGCATCCCGGATCTGCAATAGGTTACCATCTTCAGAAAGAAGATGAAATTTATTATGTGCTCAGCGGAGAAGGACAGATGGAAATGAACGGCAAAACATTTGAAGTGCATGCAGGTGATGCTATTCTAACAAGACCTGGCAGTTCCCACGGACTGAAGCAAACAGGTAAGGAAGACCTGGTGATCATCATCAATTATGTGCTGGCGCCAAAATAGCCTCCAGCGGCTTTTTTTGGAGTGGATATTGAGTTTTCCTTTCTTTGCAGATGTCTTCTTTCCAAAACAAAATCATCGTTATCACTGCACCATCCGGTGCCGGCAAAACATCCATAACGCGGTATTTGCTGAAAAAATATCCCCAACTGGCTTTCTCTATTTCAGCAGCCACCCGCAGCAAACGGGCTTATGAGACGGATGGAGTGGATTATTATTTTCTTACTACCGAAGACTTCAAGCAAAAGATTCAGCAGGGTGAATTCGCAGAATGGGAAATGGTGTATGAAGGAAAATATTATGGAACGCTGAAATCTGAATTGCAACGCATCTGGAATAATCATCAGTGTCCCTTGCTTGATATAGATGTGAAAGGCGCTATTCACGTGCAGCAACAATACCCGGATACTTCCCTCACTATTTTCATAGAACCGCCTTCAGTGGCGGAACTGAAACGCCGATTGGAATCCCGCGGCACAGAAACGGCCGAATCCCTGCAGGCCCGTGTGAACAAAGCCTCATATGAGATTTCTTTCAAAGATCATTTCAACAAAAACATTGTTAACGACGACCTGGAAAAAGCCTGTGCAGAAGCAGATGCAATTGTACGGGAATTCCTTGATTTATAGATGTGGGATACAGGATTTGTGATGTTTCGTTATCGAAATATCTTAATAATATAGTACATCCCGTATCCCATATCCCGCATCCCCACCTGTCAGCTATTTTATTATCTTTATGACATGGCAGAATGGAACAAAATAATCTGGTTCGTTATCACCCTTCTTCTCATGGCTTTTTTTGCGGGGATAGAAATGGCTTATTACAGTGCCAACCGCTTCAACATTGAATTGCGGAAAAAACAGGGCGGTACTTCAGGTCACCTGCTGGCAAAGTTCATAGATGCTCCTACCAGCTTTATCGGCACCACGCTGATCGGCTTCACGCTATTCCTGGTATTTTTTGGGTTGGTGTTCAGCGCCGTGCTGAAACCGATCTGGGATTATATGCATGTGAATGACCTCGTGCGTATTATTGTAGAAATAGCCGTAGCCACTTTAATGGTATTGATCTTTGCAGAATTCACACCACGTGCCATTTTCCGGGCGCGCAGCAATAGCCTGCTGAGCCGTTTGGCACTCGTTACCGATTTCTTTTACCAGATCTTTTCCCCCATTGCAGAAGCGTTTATCGGCCTGTCTGAGTGGTTATTAAAATATGTGTTCAATGTGCGTATCGATAAGCATAAGGAACCATTGAGCCATGCGGAATTGAAAAATCTTTTCCATCAAACACGGGGTGAAGAGCGGCAGGACCACAACACGCAGCTCCTGGAAAACGCGCAGGAATTCCCTAAAGTAAAGATCCGGCAATGCCTGGTGCCAAGAAAAGAGATCGTGGGTATAGACAGCAATGCTTCGGTGCAGGAAGTGCAGCAAAAATTCGTGGAAACCAAGCTGAGCAAGCTCGTCGTGTTTGACAATAATATTGATCATATTATCGGTTATGTGCACCAGCTCGACCTGTTCAAGAGACCAACCGATATCCAATCCATTTTATTACCTATCCCTGCGGTACCGGCCAGCATGAGTGCCGCTGATCTTATAAGTAAGTTCAGCAGGGAAAGGAAAAGTATTGCCTGGGTGGTGGATGAATTTGGCGGCACAGCCGGCATCATCACCATGGAAGACGTGCTGGAAGAACTGTTTGGTGAGATACAGGATGAATACGATACCGAGAAATTCGTGGAAAAACAGCTGGCAGAAAATGAGTATATTTTTTCCGGCCGGCTGGAACTGGACTATCTCGAAGAGAAATACGGGTTCGAATTTCCCGGAAACGACTCAGAAACCCTCTCCGGTTATATTATTAATTATCACGAAACGATCCCGCAGCAAAAAGACCGCATCATTATCGACGATTATGAGTTTGACGTGATCAGCGTGAGCGATACGAGGATTGAAACGGTGAAATTGAAAAGACTGAAATAGATGCGGGATTGGAGATTCGGGATACCAGATGTATCACACATCCCAAATCCCGCATCCCGTATCCCATCTCCCCCTTATCTTTGCCCCCACTTTATTAAACCCGGCTGATGGCTCTATTGGATTTTTTTAACCGAAGGAAAAAGGATGCGACCTCAGAAATGTCATTTATTGACCACCTGGAGGAGCTCCGCTGGCATCTTATCCGTTCGGTAATTGCCATCCTGGTTTGCGCCATCGTGGTGTTCATCTATTCCGATTTTATTGTTGACACGGTATTATTTGGCCCTACACGGGGAGACTTTATCTCCTCCCAATGGTTGTGCAAGCTCGGGAGAAGCCTCGGCCTGGGCAACGCTATTTGTTTTACAGAAGTGAAGGCAGAGTTCCTGGAAACAACCATGACCGGCCAGTTCATCGCTTCCTTTACAGTAGCTTTCATCGGCGGCTTCATTATCGCTTTCCCTTATGTATTCTGGGAATTCTGGCGTTTTGTAAGACCAGCCCTTTCTGACAAAGAGAAAAGAAATACAAGAGGCGTTATTTTCTGGGTATCATTCCTGTTCTTCCTGGGTGTGGCTTTTGGTTATTTTATTCTGACACCGTTCATGGTGAACTTCTATTTCAATTACAAGCTCAGCAGTCAGATCAAGATCATGCCCACGTTTTCCGATTACCTGGAAAACCTTATTTATACAACGGTGGGCATTGGTGTGTTATTCCAAATGCCCCTTTTGGTAATGGTGCTTGCCAAAATCGGGCTGGTAACCGGTAAGTTTCTCCGCAAATACCGCAAGCATGCTTTTGTAATCATCATTATTGCAGCAGCCATTATTACGCCTTCCACAGATCCATTCAGTCTCACAATTGTGACCATTCCACTTTACCTGCTGTTTGAAGCCAGCATCATTGTAGCTTCCCGCGTCAACAAAAAGCAGGACCTAAAGGATAAAGAAGAATGGAGCTGATAAGCTTCCGGAAGAGAGTTAATGAAGTTCCTTAATTTTACAATGCCGGGCCAGGAACTATTCCCGGTTCCCGGATAAGGACTCAGAACTGTTTAATATGAATTCCTCATTTGATCTCAGCAAACCGATTGCTATCGGCAGTGATCACGCCGGCTTCGATTATAAAGAACAACTGATCTCCTTCCTCGAAGGAAAGGGATTTCTTTACAAAGACTTTGGAGCTTTCTCTAAAGACTCCGTTGATTATCCTGATTTTGCCCACCCGGTAGCAGAAGCCGTGGAAAGCGGTGATTATGCATTCGGCATCCTTCTTTGCGGCAGTGCCAACGGTGTGGCCATTACCGCCAATAAACATCAACATATCCGTGCAGGCATTTGCTGGGGCGATGAAATTGCCAAACTGGTACGCCAGCACAATGATGCCAATATAATTTGCATCCCCGCCCGCTTTGTTCGCGAAGGCGATGCAGAAAAAATGGTCAGCACCTTTATCACTACGGCTTTTGAAGGCGGCCGCCATGCAAACAGGGTGGGGAAGATCGCCTGCTCATGATGTGGGATATGGGATGCCCGATAAGCAGGATCTTTTCAATTGTCACCCCGCATCCCATATCTCGTATCTCGCATCATCACGCATCCCAACCATTTATCAAAACCTTCTCTCCGCTCCCGGTTTTTCACTTAAGTTTGGAAGCTATTCTATTTCTATTTAAAAAACATACACAATTATGAGAAAACTCCTGCTCCCGGTTTCCCTGGGGCTGTGCCTGTTTGTTTCGGCACAAAAGAAAAACAGTCCGGCTTTTTTTGCTGCCACCATCTCAGCTGAAGATATGCAACGTCATCTTTACATTATCGCCAGCAAAGAAATGGAAGGCCGCGATACTCCTTCACCCGGACTGGAAAAGGCTGCTGATTATATCGAAAATCATTTCAAATCCCTGGGACTGCTGCCTGGCAACAATGGCAGCTACCGTCAGAATTACCCGCTCTACAAAGATTCCATGACATCCTCTTCTTTGAAAGTGAATGGAACTGCATATGAGCTGTCGAAAGACTATCAGCCTGTTCCCATGATGAGCCATACTACCGAGCTCCGCTTCTCTGAAGTGGCGTTTGCCGGCTATGGTATTGTAGATGGAGAGCTGGATGCTTATAAAGATTTCAACGTAAGAGGCAAACTGGTAATGATCCTTGATGGAATGCCTGCGAATTACAAGCCTTCTACTACAGGTTTTAATTCACCAGCCAATGTACTGTCACGCGTAGCCCGCGCACAGGAAAAAGGTGCTGCTGCTGTATTGATTGTTTATGGCAATTTCCCCCGTAAAACTTTTAACAGCTCCGGCAACTATGTTTTGAATGGATATCCTGCCAGTGTTTATCCTGAAACGTTCAGTATTTCTGAAGGCGTGGCAGCAAGCATTACCGGTACCAGTGGCCTGATTGAAAAAATGAAAGCTTCACCTATTGCTTCACAGATCTATAAAGCAGATATTGATCTTAGTTATGCTAAAACCACTCTCACGGCAAGTGCATCCAATGTACTGGGCATGATTGAAGGAACAGATAAGAAAGATGAATATGTATTCATTACTTCACACTACGACCACGTAGGCAAAAGACCCGACGGTACTATTTTTTATGGCGCCGATGATGATGGCAGCGGCACTACCGGTGTTCTCGAACTGGCTGAAGCATTTGCCAAAGCAAAAGCTGCAGCTAAAGGCCCTCGCAGAACTATCGTATTCATGACCGTTAGTGGTGAAGAAAAAGGGTTATGGGGTTCGGCTTATTATGGAGACCACCCGATTTTCCCGCTGGAAAAAACTACAGTGGACCTCAACATTGACATGATCGGTCGCATTGGTGAAGAATACCTGAAAGATAAAGACTCTGCAAACTATGTGTATATAATCGGTGATGATAAACTCAGTACCGATCTTACTCCTATCACAGATATGGCAAACAAAACAGTAAAGATGAAACTGGACAGGAAGTATAACGACCTGAATGATAAAAACCGTTTTTACTATCGCAGCGACCACTACAACTTTGCTGAAAAAGGAGTTCCTATCATTTTTTACTTCAATGGTGTGCATGCAGATTATCACAAACCTACCGATACACCTGATAAGATCAATTATAAACTGATGGCGAAAAGAGGACAACTGGTATTTTATACAGCGTGGGATATGGCCAACAGGAATGATATGCTGAAGAGGGATCTGAAGCTGGAAAAACCTAAAGGTTTCTAAATCAGTTTGGTATTTTACTTAGTAAAAGGCAGTTCCTTTATTGGGCTGCCTTTACTATTTTGTGGGTAACCAAACTTTTCGATATGTCAAACGAACCAACCACCACACCCTCAAATGATGTTATTGCCGGCCACTTCGATGAATTGAAACAAATTGAACTCGAAGGTTATGAACTGGCTGTAAAAAAAGCACGTAACGCTTTATTCTGGACAGCCGGATTGATTTTTTTCTGGGAAATGTATGGCATGTACCGGGAGTTCAAAACTATTGAGCCAATTACTTTAGCTATTGCGCTGGGCATTGCAGGTATCTTTGTTGCACTTGCATTCTGGACAAAAAAGA
>CBHEUU010000164.1:0-8415 GCA_965990355.1 uncultured Chitinophagaceae bacterium | reverse complement strand
GATATTGGCATGGCCAAAATGAGAAAGCTCACTCAACTAGAAGAACATACCCAACGCCTGCTTGACTCGATCGGCAAACTTCCCGCTAAAGCACGTGAAGCATCTGCTCCTTATTTTCAAAAACTGGATTCTTTTTCAAAGGAGCTGCAGTATGCAGAATTTGCCATGAATAAATGGATGGAAGAATTTAAAGTAGACTCTGCCAATAATGACACGGAAAAGCGTGTTAAATATCTTGGTGAAGAAAAAGATAAAGTAACGAAAGTAAAAGATGCTATTCTTTCAGTTATTCAAAAAGCCGATTCGTTACTGAAATAGTTACACATTCAAAGGCTCTACCCCAAACTGGCGGAGATGATGAAGTGCATGTTTGTAAAGCAGCTGCACATTCTGTTCAAAATTCAGGTCCCCATAAAAAGGGTTGCGGGTAGTAAGTCCCTGGTCTTTTTCAAAAACTTCAAAGAAATAAATCAGCTCTTCATGTAATGAGCCAATAGCTGCCTGAACGGTATTGAATCGCAAGGATGCCGGCTCTTCAGGCAGTAAAGGATTTTTCAGCTCCTTTTTAAACGGCTTATCGCTTACAAGAAATTCCTGCATCTTTTGAAGTTGCGCCGGTGAGGCGAGTATCTCTGCAAACTTCGTTTTGCCACTTGCCACTCTTACCGCATCAATATTAAAATGCTCTACCATCTGCTGTACGTTCATCTTCCCCCATTTCGGAAGCGTGGCAGGATCCAGTTGTTGTAAGTACCTGATAAAGCGTGTACGAAGAAAGTTTTCCTTTTCAAAATTCATTCGGCAAGTTTGAGAGCTGCAATTTTACAAAAACAAGGCTTACCAAACTACGCCAGGAAAATAGATTATCCTATCTTTTTGTCAATATGTGTTGTAAGACTGGAAAACACATCGTCAATATCACGCATGCCGTCAATATGCACTACTTTCTTAAATTTCTCATAATGCGCAGCCACAGGCAGGGTTTCATGCCTGTATACGTCCTGCCTTTTACGTTGAATGGATTCGTCCGCATCATCACTGCGGCCTGAGGTTTTGCCGCGGTTTACCAGGCGTTGTATAAGTTCATCTTCATTCACGTCCAGGAAAAGAACAAGAGCAATAGAAGATTTTTTCAATTCAAGAAGCTTATCCAGTGCTTCTGCCTGGGCAACAGTACGGGGAAAACCGTCAAACAGGAATCCCCGGGCAGTTGGATTTTCATCCAGTGCAGAGCTGATCATTCCGATCACCACTTCATCGGGAACAAGTTGACCTTTGTCTATAAATTGCTGGGCTTCAATTCCAAGTGGGGTCTTTAACTGACGCTCTTTTCTAAGCAGATCACCTGTGGAAAGATGGATCAGGCCGTATTTTTCAACCAATTTAGCCGACTGAGTACCTTTTCCGCTACCAGGCGGACCAAATAAGATCAAATTAAACATATTTCTAATAAGCCTTAGTGAGCAACAAATATAACGTGAACAAGGTAAATAATCGGGCTAAGAGGTAAATTCATTGACCGATTCATGTGCATATTTTAATTGTTTTAAAAGCTCACATGAAATGTTAAGTCCGGCTGGCAGGCAAACCAGCCAAACAAGCTTACCGTAAATTTGTTAAACACATTATATGATGTCACTGACAAAAAGCATATTGGTACTCATTTTTGCGGGTTTACTGCAACAATGCAGCTATTCGCAATCCAACTCAAACCACAATAAACCTGATAATATGGACACAACAAAGAAAAGTAACCCCGTTTACTCCAAAACGGATACATCAAAAGTGGAGATAAGTGAAACAGAATGGAAGAAAATACTGCCGGAAGATGTTTATTATATAGCCAGGCAAAAAGGCACTGAGCGTCCCTGGACCAGCAAATATGAAAGCCTCACCGATAAAGGAACTTACTATTGCGCAGCCTGTGGTAATGCTTTATTTAAAAGCGATACCAAGTTTGAAAGCGGTTGCGGATGGCCCAGCTTTTATGAGCCCATCAGTAAAAGCAGTATCATTTACACACCTGATCACACTCATGGCATGACAAGAACTGAAGTGCAATGCGGCCGCTGCAAAGCGCACCTGGGCCACGTTTTTGATGATGGACCGCCGCCAACCGGTTTACGGTATTGTATTAATGGGGTGGTACTGGATTTTGAAAAAGCGAAAGAAGCTGAAAAGAAATACAATCAAAAACCGGAGTAGTATCTCATATAACATAATTTATGTTCCCAAAATGCCTCCCTACCAGGAGGCATTTTTATAGGTTCATGCCCCCTTCCCGTCTTCCCGCCTTACCGGTAAAAAATTGCTTACCGTTTTTTTATCTTACCGGGAAGACGGGAAGGGGTCGTTCTAATAGATTTTGTTATTTGTTTACCGGTAGGATTCCAATCATAATCAAATCCTTGTATTTTTGCGGGCGAAAACCTAACGAGCGTTAACCTCCAAAATTTAACCGGATGAAACTATCACAGTTATCCGAAACTTTAATAGGCTCTGAAATTGTAAAACTGGGCGGTGAGATCAGGGAAAAGATCCGCCAGGGTGAGCGGATTTATAACTTTACTGTTGGCGATTTTGATCCCTCTATTTTTCCCATTCCCAAAGAGCTGGAAGACGCTATCATAGAAGCTTACCGGAAACATTTTACCAATTACCCTGCAGCAGAAGGCAATCTTGATCTTCGCGAAGCCATCCTGTCTTTTACCAAAGAAACAGAGGGCTTGGATTATGGCATCACTGAAGTGCTGGTAGCTTCCGGCGGACGTCCGCTGATCTATTCAATTTTCCGTGCCATCTGCGATAAAGGTGATAAAGTGATCTATGCTGTGCCCAGCTGGAACAATAACCATTACACTCATTTTGTAGAAGGCGAACATATTATAGTAGAAGCAAAAGCGGAGAACAATTTCATGCCTTCAGCTGATGATATCCGCCCTTATATAAAAGAAGCTACACTGATCGCGCTTTGCTCACCGCAAAACCCTACCGGCACTACTTTCAAAAAAGAAGACCTGGAAGCGATCTGCGACCTGGTGCTGGAAGAAAACAAACGCCGCAGCGATACTGAAAAGAAATTATACTTGATGTATTACCAGATGTACTGGCATCTCACTTATGGTAAGATCGAACATTACAATCCTGTTTCACTGCGCCCGGCCATGCGCGAATACACTGTTTTTATTGATGCGATCAGTAAAGTGTTTGCAGCTACCGGTGTGCGTGTAGGCTGGAGCTTTGGCCCCGCTACCGTAATCAGCAAAATGAAAGCGATCCTTACACACCTCGGCGCCTGGGCACCAATGGCAGAACAAAAAGCCACTGCTCATTTTTTAGGAAGACGTGAAGCGATCAAAAAATACCTGGTTCATTTCAAAGGTGAAATAGAAGAGCGTTTGCACAGTATCTACAATGGTTTCATGAAATTGAAGAATGAGGGATTGCCGGTAGACGCTATCACACCTGAAGCCGCTATTTATCTTACTATTAAAATAGATCTTACAGGAAAGAAAACCGCACAAGGCGTTGTGCTGAAAGATCAGAGTGAAGTAACAGCTTATGTTCTTAATGAAGCAAAACTGGCTGTCGTACCATTCTATGCTTTTGGCGCCAGCCGCAGTTCAGCCTGGTATCGCCTTAGTGTAGGCACATGCAAAAAGGAAGAGATTGATGAGATGATCGGAAAACTTAGGGAAGCATTGCAGAAACTATCCTGATACAAAAGAGAGAAATGCTCAATAATCAATATTCAGGGGACGATTGAGCATTGGAAATTGATTATTGAATATTGATCATTTCCTAGTTTTTATTTATCAAAAACCGGAAGGGTTTCAGTTCTGTGTATCTTATTGCTTTCAGGATTTTTCCGTAGCGGGATGTGATCCGGTTGCGGTCAACTAATTCGTGAGCTACGCAAAATTGTTCATCCGATTCCGCGATCAGGAGAATATCATTCAGGCATTCTACTTCATGATCAATTGCTTTTTGGCTCATGAACTCATTCTTCAGCAACACTAATAAATCGCGGTTAGGCATTTTCATCGCCGGTAAAATTTAGTAGCCAGACATTCCTTTATGGCTTGGACAGCCGCAATTGCTTCCTTTGCCGTTACCGGAATAATAGTTCCTGTTACAAGCTGAAACAACAACCATGCCTGCCAATAAAATCAATAATGCTATTTTGTTTATCGTCTTCATTTTAGGAGTTGTAATTTAAAACTATTTTACGACCAAAATAGTATACATCGGGGATAAAATGATAAAATTTTCTGGGAATAAACACTTGGTAGAAAAACAAGCCGGCAGGCCCCGGATCCTTGTAGCTCCGCTCGATTGGGGCCTGGGACATGCCACGCGTTGTATACCTGTTATTTATGAATTACAACAGCAAAATGCCGAGGTCTGGCTGGCCGGTGAGAATGCCCAGGAACGGCTACTCCGCGATGAATTTCCCTCTCTGCCTTTTCTTTCCCTGAAAGGCTACAGGGTGAAATACTCCCGTTCGGCCTCGGGATTCCGGAAGGCACTTTTCTGGCAATTGCCACGCATCTGGCAAACCGTCCGGCAGGAAAATAAATGGCTCAAAGAAGCGGTCAGTGAATATGAACTGGATGCTGTTATCAGTGATAACCGGTTTGGTTTATCACATCCAACTATTCCCTGTGTTTTTATCACGCACCAGCTTCATGTTAAAAGCCCCTTTGGAAAATGGATGGAAAACAGGATCCGCCAGATCAATTACCGGTTTATTCATAAGTTTTCAGCATGCTGGGTGCCGGACGTACAGGATACCAATAATCTTGCTGGTGAACTTTCACATCCGTCTGTACAGCCCCGCATACCTGTTTTTTATACAGGCATACTTTCAAGATTGCAACCCCAAAACCAGGTTGCGCAAAAAAATCATTTATTCATTTCCTTATCCGGCCCCGAGCCGCAACGGACGGTTTGGGAAAATAAGATCATCAGTGAGATCGCGCATTACCAGGGAACAGCAACGATTGTAAGAGGTTTGCCTCAATCAGATAAACTGATCCCTTCTACCAACGATATCCCTTTTTTTAATCATCTGCCCGCCGGTCTCTATAGCCAGGAAATGGGAAAAGCGGAATGGGTGATCAGCCGGAGTGGTTATTCCACCGTGATGGACATAGCAAGGCTTGGAAAAAAATCCATTCTGGTTCCCACACCCGGCCAGCCCGAACAGGAATATTTAGGGAAATATCTCTCTGAAAAAGGTTTTGCGCCTGCCTTACAGCAGGATAGGTTTTCGGTGAGCAAAGCTTTGGAACTGGCAAATGGTTTCAATTACCAGCCATTGGAAGATATTTCAGCAGCAGGATTGCCCGGAGCAGTTGAATCTTTATTAAGCAGCATAGAAAAGAAGAAGAATCTGTAACAGGATCAGGATGCCACTGCTTTCGGGTAATCAAAAAACCAGAAGTCCTTTTTTGCATTAGCAAATCCACTCCAGCTTTGCACATCTGCTTTCACTGCAAAAATGCTGCAGGTAGGCATTTCATCAATCCTTGTATCAGTAAGTGTATTGGCATAATCTGTTATGCCATTGTTGTGTGAAAAAACTGCAATGGTATTGTATTGGTCGGATACCTGGCCGACGATGGAAGCAAACACGGAAGGTGTGGCGAGGTAAAGCTCATCAATAAAGATGATCTCTTTTTTTGGTTGCTCATACCCGGCTATAAAATATTCAGCTGTTTTGCGCGCGCGTTTGGCGGGGCTGGATATAAACGCATCAATAGCAATTTTTTTATCCAGTAACCGCTTTGCCATTACCGGCGCATCTTTTCTACCTCTGTCATTTAAAGGCCTGTCAAAATCCTTAATGGAAAAATCCGCCCAGCTGCTTTTTGCATGACGGACAAGAAGTAATTGTTTGCTCATACTGAAAGTTAGTGAGATTCCCCGATGCCAGCCTTAATACCCCCTCACATTCTTTCCTTCCATATAGTTCATGAAGGCCTTATTCACCACCTTATTTCCGCCAGGCGTAGGATAGTCACCCGTAAAATACCAGTCGCCCAGATTACTAGGGCAGGCTTGATGCAGGCCTTCCACTGATTGGAAAAGCACATCCACAGGTATCTTTATTTCCGGAGGAGTGATAAGCTGAGCTACTTTTTTGGAGATCTCTTCATCGGTAAAATCTTTATACAATTGCTTCACCACATTCTCTGTGTGCAATTGATTATTCCGTTGAAGCTCTTTACATCTCTCCAGCATTTCTTTCAGGCAATTTTCTTTGCCTTTTTCTTTCATCAGCTCCACGGCTGCATTAAATGCAATGAAGTCGCCCATTTTGCTCATGTCAATACCATAGCAATCAGGGTAGCGTATCTGGGGGGAAGAAGAAACAACGATAATGCGTTTAGGCTGTAAACGCGCCAGCATGCGGATAATACTTTCTTTCAGGGTAGTGCCGCGAACAATGGAATCATCTATCACTACCAAGGTATCTTCACCGGGACGCACTGTGCCATACGTTACATCATACACGTGCTGCACCATTTCATTGCGGCTCGCATCTTCGGTGATGAAGGTTCGCATCTTCACATCTTTGATCGCGATTTTTTCAACACGGATCCGGCGGTTGATCATTTCCTCAAGCTTCTCCGCATCATAATCTTTATCCCAGCTCAGTATTCTTTCCAGCTTGATTTTATTCAGATAACGCTCCATTCCTTTTTGCATTCCCAGGAAAGCTACTTCGGCTGTATTGGGAATAAAGGAAAAGATCGTGTTTTTAAGATCGTGATCGATCAGGTTCAGCACAGGTTCACTCAGGTTAAAACCTAATGCTTTTCTTTCTTTATAAATTTTTTCGTCACTGCCACGGGAGAAATAGATGCGTTCAAAGCTGCAGGCTTTTCTTTCTTTCGGTTCCAGTACCTGGCTGATCTCTATTTCACCTTTTTCATCCACTATCAAAGCCTGGCCGGGCATCAGTTCTTTCACTTCATTTTCGCCTACATTGAATGTAGTGCGGATCGCCGCTCTTTCGGAAGCAGCCACTACCACTTCATCGTTTATATAATAGTAAGAAGGACGTATGCCATGTGCATCGCGGAACACAAAGCCGATGCCGCTGCCCGTCATACCGCCTACATGAAATCCGCCATCGAACAAAGGCAAGGTTTTCTTCAGCACTTTTTTGATATCCATTTTTTCCGGAGAAGCTTCATCTTCCTTGCAAAGGAAGGTGTGCATCAGCTCGATCATAGCCGCCAGGTCGCTGAAACGCATGGTTTCGCTTGGCTCTTTGCCTACCAGCGTGAAAAGCTCATCGGTATTCACCAGGTTGAAATTGCCCGCCAGCGCCAGGTTGCGGGCTGGAACGGTATCCCGGTTGATAAACGGGTGGCAGTATTCCACTTTGTTTTTCCCCTGGGTGCCATAACGGAGATGGCCCAGCAGCAATTCGCCCAAAAAGCCCACATGACCTTTCATGAGACCAGGATGGGTTTTAATGCCGGGATGGTATTTTTCGAGTTCAGCCACTTCAGTTCCTATCTGCTCAAATATATCAGCAATCGCCTGGGGTGCATTGCTGCGGCGGCGGTGCATAAAAGGATAGCCAGGCTCCACATTCAGCTTCACGGCTGCTACTCCCGCGCCGTCCTGGCCGCGGTTGTGCTGTTTTTCCATCAGGAGGTAGAGCTTATTGAGCCCCCACATGACGGTGCCATATTGTTGCTGGTAATAAGAGAAGGGTTTTCTTAACCGGATGAACGCTAAACCGCATTCGTGTTTGATCGGGTCGCTCATGTATTTATTTCGGAGGTGCAAAGGTACGCTCATTCAGGCAGACTACATAAACTGAGACTGTTAATCTCTGCCGGTGCCGGATGAGCTTTTACATCTGCCATAACAAGTATTAAGATCATTTTGTTGTGATACACATGAACGGAATCATAACCGGTTTATAATGAACAAAAAAGCCCGGATCGATTGATCCGGGCCTAGAATTAATTTAAGGAGCTGTTCATTAAAACGCTTTCCCGTCGTCCGACTTATACTTGGTCAGTTGCTGGCAATTGGCCGCCGATTCATCATCTACCGAAATATAATAGGTAGGCAATTTAGCGGTGATCCATTTATTCAATACTTCTGCTTTTTTCTGTTCCAGCGCGGCCTGGGAAATCTTGCTGTAGTCATCACGCATATTCATACGGTGAGGTTCTGAGCGGGATTTGAGGTAAACGATCCTTACGCCTTTTTTCCCCTGCTCGTCTGCAAACACCACCGGCGCTGAATAATCCCCCACTTTCATGGTGCGGATGGTCCCTACCATTTCCTTATCCAGTTGATCAATGGTTACATAAGGAGAACCGTCACGGTTCAGAATGAATGCTCCCTGGTATTTGGCAGATTCGTCTTCACTGTACTTTTTCG
>CBHEUU010000163.1:0-8416 GCA_965990355.1 uncultured Chitinophagaceae bacterium | reverse complement strand
TTGCAGTACAATAAGTTTGATAATAAATCCGGCCGGTAATTATTCACAAATCTTTCCTTTGATCAAACAGACAATAAGATCGTAAACAGCCGGGTGAATAACACATCCGGTACAGGCCGTACTACCTCTTATCTTAATACCAATGGATTTTACAGCATTAACGCAAATGGATCGATGACAAGGCCATTCTTTGACAGGAAATTCACCGCCAGCATTAATTTGTCCGCTAATTACAACAATAATATTTCATATACAGACAATCAGCGCACCAAAGGAAATAACTGGAATATCCGGCCGGGCACTTCATTGAGGGTAGATATTACAGATATTGTAGACGCTGCCGTGAATGTAAACTATACGATCTATCAAACCACTACGAAATATACAGAGTACACCAACACCACTAAAGCACGTACGCTTAGCCTGGGTATCAATGGAAAGAATTATTTCTTCAAAGATCTTACTTTAGGATATGATTTCACTAAAGAGATTAACTATGGTTTCAGCAGCAATGTGAACAGCAATCCACTGATATTAAATCTGTATACGGAATACCGTTTTCTGAAGAGCAAGCGGGCGACAGTACGTTTCCAGGGTTATGATCTTTTTAACCAGAATACAGGTATTACCAGAACGATCAATGAAACGACGATCACCGATAGCCGGAATAACCGGTTGGCAAGATATTTTTTATTGTCGTTTAGTTACAGGATGCAGAAGTTTGGAGGTGGGGGACGGAATGGCGGTGGCGGCGGAGGAGGAAGAGGAAATGGAGGAAACAGGGGAAACAGATTTTAAATCGAAGGCACAATCGTAATAGTGTCTCTATTGCCGGGCTTGTATTTTGGTTTTGATGATCTCCGCAATGGAATGTGCCCTGTCAATGGCTTCTGCAGCTTTTTCTCCTGTGAAAAGCTCTCTGATTGTGGTTTGCCACAGGTAGAGCCAGCGGTCAAAATGCAGAGAGTTCATAGGGTATAAAGCATCCAGCTCCATATGTTTTATCATCGGGTTGCCTTTGTAAGATTGCCCACCCAGCAGGATGGATTCCCAGAAGGAGATCATAACGGGTATATGCACTTCCCACGAGAAATGAACTACCCTGGTAAAGAAATGTCCGATCAATGGATCGGGTATTACTTTTTTATAGAACTCATTTATCAGCAATTCAATGTCTTCCCGGGTTTGTATGTCGTGCATAGGGCAAAGCTAGTAATTACCTCAGGTCCGCACTATGATCATTCGCAAAATTCTCCCCGCTCCAGATCTTCTGCGCACTCCACTTCGCCGGTGGACCTGCCCAGAATGGATCTGTATCTGCCAGCCCTAAAGGCAGAAAAATATTCGTGCAGATATACATACTGCCCTGGTTGTTATAAAAATCTGCGAGATCAGGTTGTTCGCCATACAAACCGATCGTCAGCCAGCCATTCTTATAAGTAGCAGGGCTTTCCAACGTTTTCCGGATCACAGCCGTTAATGCGCAACGCACCTGTGCCGGGCTGAGTTGTGCCGGTAATGCTTTTCTCCATGCCATGTCAGCAAGATGATGAAATGCTGCTCCGCGATAGACGATCGAACGGCCGGTGGCGGGGTAAGTGCCATCTACATTTATTGAACGTTCCTGCAACACGGCATAACGTTCATTCCGTTTTTTGATCTTATCAGCCATTGCTGCGTACACGTTTGTTTTTTTGCTTACCACTCCTACTATTGCTGCCAGGTAAGGTTGTATTACATAGCTGTTGTAATAATCATTGGCATAATAAACGCCGTCTGAATACAAGCCGTCTCCTACATACCATTGCTCCAGTTGACGAAGCGCATAATCCACCCGCATTACGTCCCATTCATCAGCATACTGGCTTAAGAATGCTTCATTCATCGCAGAAAAAAGCAGCCAGTTGGAAAATACCGGCCGGAACTGCCTTGTCGTTTTAATGGATTTCACCAGCCGCTCTTTTTCCCTTGTTGCAAGATGATCCCATAACCAGGGCGCCCGTATAAATGCATAAGCAATATAGGAGGCATCCACCAGTTGCTGACCGGTGATATCAAACCGCATAAAATCTTTGGCATTGCTGTCCAGCGCATTCTTTAATCCGTCAAGCGCCCATTGGCGGTATTGTTCCCGTAATGCCACTTCTTTCGGGTTGCCACCTTCCAATTGCAGCCATGGTGCAATGCCGCTCAGCACACGTCCAAGCACTTCCACGTACATCACCTTAATGCGGTTTTCTTTATTATCTGTGTGAATGGAAACTACCTGCGGCATCACGATCCTCAAACTATCGTGTGCCAGTGATGATAAGACCGGCCTCACCATTTTGTCCATTTGCGCCAGCCAGAACTCCCTGTCTGTGGGTATCACTTCTTTTACTGCTTTTTTCTTTTGAGCCATTGCAGGCAACATCATTATTGCCATCATGCAGGCAAATACTGATAGTTTGATCATTGATTTCATAGATCAGTTATAATAAAGAATGGATAAAGCGCTGAAGATAACAAAACCTCTACAGATAGAAGGGGGGCAAAAGCATCTATTAAGGGGGATTTTCGGTAGTATGAGATATTGGGCTCCCACAAAGCACATAAAGATCCACAAAGAGTGAGCGCACAAAGAAGCTTTCGCTGATTCTATTGATAATTCTTTGTGGATCTTTATGTGCTTTGTGGGAGCCCAATTTTTTCTTTGCAGGAAAATTTATTCTTAGAGGGGACAATCACTATCCGAATACCTTCTCTTCCACCAACTGGCAAACAATATGTCCTGCAAGAATATGACTTTCCTGTATCCGCGGCGTATCTGTTGACGGAACATTGATCAGTATATCGCTTACTGCTTTCAACTGTCCCCCGCTCTTGCCGGTAAAGCCAATGGTATGAATGCTTTTTTCTTTGGCCGTTTCAAATGCTTTAATGATGTTTTTGGAATTGCCTGATGTAGATAATCCGATCAATACATCACCCGCCTGACCGATACCATCAATCAGCCGCGAATAGATCAGGTCAAAACTATAATCATTTCCTACCGCAGTAAGATAAGAGGTATTACAATGAAGAGCTTCCGCAGGAAGGGCTTTCCTGTCAGTATAAAAACGGCCGGAAAATTCTGCCGCGAGATGCTGTGCATCGGCAGCACTGCCGCCATTGCCACAGAAATAAACGCGCTTACCCTGTTTGAATGTATTAGCGATCAGGTCCACCGACTGGGCAATGCTCCGAAGCAGGATTTCATCACTAAGCAATTGCTGCTTTACATCAATCGAAGCCTGAATAAGATTTTTTATTTTATCCATATTATATCGTCCATGTTTTTAATCCATGTTCTACAAACTGGTAGTTACGGTGTCTTCCGCCAAATTTTTCCAGTTCTTTTATCACTTTATATTTTGTATTGGCCGGACAATAAAAGATCATGAATCCTCCGCCGCCAGCGCCTGATATTTTTCCACCGGTAGCGCCTGCTATACGGGCTGTGTTATAAATATCTTCCATCAGCGGATTGCTGATACCTTCTGCCATTTGTTTTTTTTGCTGGAAACCAAAATCCAGGATCTCTCCTATTTGCGCCAGCTTGCCTTTCAGCAAAGCTTCTTTCATCTGCTGTGCCTGCTCTTTCAATTGGTGCATGGCATCGATGGAGCTGCCTTTTTTATCTTCCACATTCTTGCTTTGCTTTTTGATGATCTCCGCGGATTCACGGCTGGTGGAAGTTTAATATAAAAGTAAGTTGTTCTCCAGTTCAAATAGATATTCCTGTCTTATCCGCAAAGGATTGACGATAACTTTATCTCCTCCATAAAACTCCATGAAATTGACGCCGCCGAATGTGGCTGCATACTGGTCCTGTTTTCCTCCTGCCAGTTTAAGATCGTTCCGTTCTATTTCATACGCATAATGTGCCATATCATATTCACCCAATGGCAAACGCAGCCATTCTGTAAAAGCACCGATGATAGCCACTACCAAAGTAGATGAAGTGCCCAGGCCGGAACCAGCAGGTGCATCCACATAAGTAGAAAGGCGGAACCCCTTTTTACTTATTCCATAATCCTTTTGTATACGGTTATACACGCCTTTCAGCAGATCCAACTTACCGTTGATGGGTAATGATGGAAGGCATTCGTATTCTTCCACTTCATCCCGGTCAATTGCATGCAGGATGATCTTTTTTTCATCCAGCAATTCAATAGTAGCATTGGCGTATAAAGAAAGTGTAGCATTAAGGATAGCGCCTCCGTGAAGATCGCTGTAAGGACTTACATCCGTACCGCCACCAGCAAGTCCGATCCGTAAAGGTGCTTTACTTCTATAGATCATGATTCCGTTTACAATTATTGGGTTACGATCAATTTAAAGAAACAGAAACATTTCTTAGTTAGTATCCCTGGCAAGCTGAAGAATAACAGACACCAGACTGGCCCAACTGTATTTCTGTTTTTCGTTGCGAAGATGAGGAATAAAATACTCTTCTCCTAATTGGTAGAAGCGGAGAATACCCTGTGCAATTGAACCGGGATCAGGCTCCACTACCAGCCCTGCTTTTTCATTGGGTACAAGCCTTGGCAATCCGCCTACATTGGTAACCACCATCGGCTTCTCAAAATGATAGGCCAGCGGAGTAACACCACTTTGGGTTGCATTGCGATAGGGTTGTATCACTGCATCGGCTGCACAGAGATAATACTGCACTTCGCTATCGGGGATAAAAATAGTTTTAAGGATCAATTGCTGTTCAATGCCCAGTTTTGCGATCAGTTCCTTATATGGTTTTTCATCTTCATAAAACTCACCAGCTACCAGCAATTGTATGCCTGCTGCTTTAATGTCTTTATCAGCCATGGCTTCCAGCAGCAGGTCCAGTCCTTTATATTTCCTTATAAACCCAAAGAATAATATGAGCTTGCCTGTGGTAGGTAGTCCCAGTTTCTCCCTGGCTGTTGTTTTGGAAATGATTGGACCGAAATTATCATATAAAGGATGCTCCACCAGTTGCGCCGGTTTATTTTTTTCAAACACGCGAAGGTCCTGCATCACTTTTTCACTCATCGTAATAAATGCATCACAGCTCTTCAGGAAATAGCGGGTGAAAGGTGTATCACCAGGGCGTTTTTCATGGGGGATCACATTATCAGCGATGCAAACAATACGTGTGTGGCTATTCTTTCTTACCTGCCGCAGAATAGTTCCCAAAGCAGGCCCCATCAGCGGAAGCCAGTAACGCACAACAATAATATCAGGCTTTAATTTTTTTAACCGCTTTCCTACTTTCAGCCAGTTAAGGGGATTGACAGAATTAATGGCTGAATGAATAGTAAGATTTGCAGGTGCAGGTTCATCACTGTATTGCGTAGTACCGGGAAAAATAAATTCAGGGTATTGCAGCGAGAAGGAAAAAATGGAACAATCATGCCCCTCCTCATTGAACTCCTTTGCCAGCCGCTGATTGAAAGTGGCGAGTCCACCACGCAACGGGTGGGCAGGTCCTATGATCACGATCTTCGACATCACAAACCTGCTTTTGTTTCGATCAGGTAACTGTTCCTTCCTGCAGAATTGCGGGAGATGAGTTCACCCAAAAACCCTGCAAGGAATAATTGCACACCAATGATCATGGAAGCAATGGCGAGATAAAACCCTGGCCTGTTGGTAAGCGGGTAACTATAATCGAGTAATTTGGAGATAAATAAATAGATCGAAAATCCGGTGCCTATCAGGAAAAAAATGGTTCCCCAGAACCCAAAGAAATGCATCGGGCGCTTGCCGAATTTCCCTATGAAGAAAATGGACAGCAGGTCGAGAAATCCATTCACAAAACGGTTCCAGCCAAACTTGCTGACGCCATATTTACGCGGGCGGTGCTCCACCACTTTTTCACCGATCTTCCTGAAGCCGGCCCATTTGGCCAGCACTGGCACATAGCGGTGCATTTCACCATACACTTCAATGCTCTTTACTACTTTCTTTTTGTATGATTTAAGCCCGCAGTTGAAATCATGCAATTGTATTTTGCTCATCCGCCGGGCTGCGGCATTGAATAATTTGCTGGGAAGATTTTTAGTCAGTTTATTATCGTAGCGTTTCTTTTTCCACCCGCTGATGAGATCATAATCATCTTCAATGATCAGCCGTCTGAGCTCGGGTATTTCATCAGGGCTATCCTGCAAATCGGCATCCATGGTAATGATCACATCGCCTTGTGCGGCTCTGAAGCCTTCGTTGAGGCCGGCAGATTTGCCATAATTGCGCTGGAATTTTATTCCTTTAATGTTGTGGTTCTTTTCCCGCAACTGCTCTATTACATTCCAGGAATTATCGGTGCTTCCGTCATCCACATAGATCACTTCGTAAGAATATTGATTCTCCTGCATAACTTTTTCAATCCATGCCGTCAGTTCCGGCAGGGACTCTTCTTCATTCAGCAAGGGAATAACCACGGATATATCCATGTTCTATTGTCTTCTTATTAATAATATACCGGCACCGGCTGCAGTGAAGATAGTGCCCATGATCAAATATCCGAAAATTGCAGTGGAAACAAGTCCGGTTGTAAACTGTTTTTTATACAATGCCACTTTCTCCTCTATCTCTGCCGGTGTTCTGTTCTTCTTCTCTGTTTTTAACAATTCTTCTTTGTAATATACCGACGATTCTTCTGCAAATTCGGGGTGCATTTTGCTGAAGATACCGGTGAAGGTCACCATTATCAATGTAACGATCACAAAACAACGGAATCCCTGTGCAAAGATATCGCCAAACTTACCAGTGTACGTCTCTGACCGGGAGTAGTCAAACACTGTCCATAATATCCCGCCCGCATACAATACATAATTGACGTATTGCAGGTTGGATTCAGCAGTTTGTTTGGTAAGAAACATCACCAATGCAAATACCAGCATGGTCACACCAGTGATAAGACCTTTTATAAGCGGACTGATTTTTTTATTCATGCAATTTAATTATTGGAGAACTGCTTCTCCTTTATGTACGATACCGATCACTTTTCCAGTGAGTTCCTTTCCTATGAACGGCGTATTTTTTGATTTCGAACGGATATCTTTTTCTGAAACAGTCCATTTTACTGAAGGATCGAACAGGGACAATGAAGCAGTTTGTCCTTCCTGTATACTTACAGCAGGCAATCCGAATATTTTGCGTGGATTGACCGCCAGCAGTTCCACCCATTTTGCTGCATCTACTCCCGGCATAGCCGTGTTCAATACAGCATAAGCCGTTTCGAGACTGATCATTCCATTTTTTGCATATTCAAATTCCAGCACTTTGCTATCGTATTCATGTGGTAAGTGATGGGAAGCGATACAATCAACCGTTCCATCAGTAATGCCTTTGCGGAGTGAATCCCTGTCGGCCGAAGACCGCAGCACCGGATTTACTTTTAAATTGGTGTCGTATCCTTTCAGATCTTCATCAGTAAAGAAAAGATGGTAAGGTGTAACCGAACACGTAATATCTACCCCTTCTTTCTTTCCCTTCCGGATATGTTCTACCGAAGACGCCGCGCTGATGCCGGTAAGATGAAGCCGGGAACCTGCATAAGCGGTGAGCCTGATATCACGGGAAACGATCAGTTCTTCTGCCAGTTCCGGTTTGCCAGGCAAACCAAGTTGAGTTGACACAATCCCTTCATGCATCAGCCCATGCGGGTTGATGCTTTTATCATCCGGCACCTGCAGCAGCAGACCACCGAATGTCTTTATATATTGTAAAGCTTTTACGAGCAGGCCGGCTGATTGAACAGGATGTGTACCGTCGCTGAATGCTACAGCGCCGCTGTTCTTCATATCATACATTTCCGCCAGTTCCTTCCCTTCGGCATTGCGTGTGATGGCGCCGATCGGATGAACAGATACCGGGAGTGTCCGGCTTTTCTGCACGATATATTCAACATTGGCCTTGTTGTGAATGCAGGGGTTGGTATTAGGAATAACCAGTATATCAGTGAATCCGCCGGCAGCGGCAGCGGCTGCTCCCGATTCAAGTGTTTCCTTGAATTCATAACCGGGGTCGCCGAAATTAGCGAATACGTCCATCCATCCTGGGGAAACGTGCATACCGGGCCTGTCAATCACTTTATCGGCCGAATCAGTGAGCTTGTTACCAATGGCTTTGATAATTCCGTCTGCAATAAAAATATCTGCTGTTTGTCCGTTGAAAGGTGAAGCCGGGTCAGTTATCCGGGCTTGTTTAATGATGATTTTCATTAAGGTGCGAAGATAAAGGTTGTTTTTGGTTCGGAAAAATGGTAAAAAGCCTTACTTTTGCAACCCGCTGGATGGTAGAGTATGAAAATGCGAAACTGTCTGGTACCCCCGCCGGAATGAGTAAAATTATGGCCGGTTTTGTTCGGGACGTAGCGCAGCCCGGTAGCGCACTTGCATGGGGTGCAAGGGGT
>CBHEUU010000162.1:0-8453 GCA_965990355.1 uncultured Chitinophagaceae bacterium | reverse complement strand
TGTTGCCGCATACAGTGCTGCCATTGCTTCCAGTGTTTTATAAAAATCACCATCATGAAAAGAAGGCCCTTTAAAGCTGCCTGTATCAAGTCCGGCGGCTATTTCAAAATTTTTGAACGAGTGGCAGAGCTTTGGATCTGTATATGTTTCCCAGAGCTGGGGAACGGTTATGTCACGTGTGAGTGCAAATCTATCCGCCCAGAAACCTGTGGTCCATTGAAGATCGCTTAAGTTAATGGAAGAAAGCCGGGCGTGGTGACTGCCGGATGTATTGGTAAGACCGTTTTGTGAAATCGCTTTCACAGAAAACAGAGTTGCAAATAAAAGGATATTCACGGCAGGTTTCATCATAGATGATTTATAAGGCTTGATAAGTTATTTCATAGCTTGAATTAGGCAGCAATTCGATCTCGTACTGATCAGTTCCTGTCATCTTATATTGATTTCCTTTTGGTTGGGTCTTACTTTTAATACGCAACACTCCTTTTCCTTTTGCCGAGGTGATTTTTATTTTGCTGGTGCTGCAGTAGATTGATATGTCTCCATCCGGTGTTGGCACTTTTCCTTCCATCCATTGCAATCCACCAAGCTCAGGGGTAATGGTATAAGCTTGATATCCTGCGGAACCCGGTTTCACGCCGAGATAGTACTTTCCCAGCAGGTAAAGTGGGCTGGCTCCCCAGGCATGGCAAAGGCTTTTGCCAAATTTCCGGCCATACATAGCCAGATGTTCTTCTCCTTTTTTAGCGGGATTGTATTCTTCCCAAAAACTTGTGGCTCCCAGTTTAAGCATACCACCCCAGTAATCTTTCATTTCTTTCAATACATATTTCTGCTCTCCCAATGCACACAATGCTTCGAGTTCATAAAAACGCATATAAGGAGTGGTGATCTTTTGTATTGAATCATTCAGCAACACGGATTTCCTCACTGCCTGCTGCTGCGCTTCGGTGAAATAACCAAAGAAGATAGAGAACATATTGCTGTAGCGGGTAACATTTTCTGTTTGCTTTTCATCAATGCGGCTATGCACCAGGGCCTGCTTGCCCGGGTTCCAATAGAGGGAAAATATCTTTTGTTTCAATTCTGCCGCAAGCTGGTTGTATTCATTTTTACCTGTTGCATCACCTGCTATACCTGCACAGAGAGCCATCGTTTCAAGGCTGCGGCAAAGCAGGAGCTGTTCAAAGCTCAGCTCGCCTTTTTTGCTTAACCCTGCTGCCCAATCGATAAACAGCCAGTCACCGGGCAATCCTTCCATCAATCCATTTTTATTCCTGCGGGAAAGGCAATAATCCATCAGGGTTTGCATTCGGGGATAAAACTGACGGATGAAGGTTTGATCGCCGGTGTACAGGTAATAATCGTAGATACCGATAAACCAGTAAAACGTATAGTCCATGATGGTGTTGATATGCGCAGTAACCGGATCTTTACCACGCAGAGCGAGAGTGGTCCTCGCAACAGTGCCTTTATCGAAATACAAGTAATAATTCATCAGGTAGCTCTGGTAAGCATCACCACTCCAGATCCAGCGGTCGCGTTTGATACCATCAATAAAGAATTCCCGTGTATTTAATTCGAAGGTATACTTCGCCACATCATATATACGGTTGATCTCTTCATCACTGCAACGGAAGTTTCCTCTTTCTTTCAAGCCTGCGTATTCATACAGCATTGAAACAGAATCAAAGTTTACGGCAGGATCATACTGGATATTCACATAACGAAAAGCTTTGGAAAGCGGTAAAATATATTCCTGCTTTTTTGTGTAATCAACATTTACCCGGTCCAGGGCTTCGCAATATTCCGGAGATAATGCTTCTTCTTTTGATTCGCCGTAATAGATGGAAAGTTTTCCTTTGCCCGACAATCCATGCAATTGGATAAAACCAAAGGTTTCCTTTCCAAAATCCAGTAACATGGAACTATTAGTAAGTGCTTTAGCCACTACCGGTTGTTTAATTACAGGCAGAGTAAATAAAGAAGGCTTCTGCTCAGGAGAATTAAAATTCCAGCTTCCTGCATTCAGCCATTGTGTAGCAGATATATCTGAGGTCTTGCCCGTTTCATCTATCCATTCTTTATCTTCAAAAGTGACAAGCCAGGATGAATCAGAAACAATTGTTTTCCCTTTTATAAAAATGGCGGGCACTTGCGCCTGGTTAAATACTTTAATGTTGATGCGGTGAGTACCGGCAGGAACAGTTATTACGGATGGGCTTCCTTCAAATGGTTTTCCATCAAGTTTCACATTGTATTGCCCTTCCACGTATATATTTACCTGCTCAGATTGGCTTAATTTAAATACTTTATGAAAATCCATCAGCACATAATGATTATCCATTTTCCAGAACACAGGAAAAAATGTTCCACGTTCTGTGCGACGGTTCTGCATTTTATTGGCCAATGAAATTTCAAAATCCCCGGGATACCAGATCCAGGTAGCTTCCTGGGCATACAGGCCGGTTGTTGAAAAAAGGGACAACAGCAGGAAAGCTTTTTTAAAATATGGAAGCAATGACTTCATAGCGAACATTAAAAACCATTAAAAAATATATACAAGCTGATCATGACAAGTATCAAGGCGATCCAAACCCTCCAAACCAGTTTGGTTGGTTTGGCCAGGTCTTTCTTTTGAATAATAACAGCCGGAGCAGGTTCTGTATCCACCAGTGAAATAATCACAGCCAGCAACAGCAAAAGCATGAATATGAAAAATGACAGCAGCATATAATGCGGCCATGCTTTGTATTCACTTGCCGGGAAAACCCATAGATAAAGCACGCCAATGCCAAGGCTGATGGCAGAACCAATGGACAGAGTAAAATTGATCGCCTTCCTGGTTGTTCTTTTCCAGAATACAGCCAGCAGGAAAACAACAGCCAGCGGTGGCGCGATAAAACCTAACACTGCCTGGAAAACATCGAACAGGTTCAACCCTTTAATGCTGTCAATTGCAATAGCCATGAGTATGGCAAACAGGCAACCTGCCAGTACAGAGATCCTTCCCACTTTGATGATCTGCTGGTTGGTAGCCGTGGGATTGATCCGTTTAACATAAATATCTGTAGTAAAAACAGTGCTCAATGCATTTAAGGAAGAACCTATGGTGCCAACCAGTACGGCAATCAGCACAACGATCACCAATCCATTCAATCCAGGAGGAAACAGGTTTGTAACAAGCGTCATATACGCTTCGTTGGGGTCAGCCAGGCCGGGAAACAATTCAAAACAAATAATGCCAGGGATAATAAATAATGGAAGGGATAATATTTTTAACCACCCGATAAAGCTTACGCCTAATTGCCCCTGTTCCAGGTTGCGCGCACCCAATACAGATTGCACCATTGCCTGATCTGTACAGAAAAAAGCAATTGCAGCAACAGGATAGCCTAATAAGATAGCAGGCCAGGGATAACTGCTATCGTTTGCCGGCCTGATAAGATTCCAATATTCCGCAGGCGCTTTACTAAACAACGTCGCCACCCCTCCTACTTTATGAATACCGATAATCGTCAGCATCAGCGACACCACGATCAATAGGATCATCTGGAATACATTCACCCGCGCAATAGCTTTCAATCCGCCTGCAAAAGCAAACAAACCTGCGAATAATACCAGCACGATCACCGACTGTGCCATAGGTATATTCAATATCTGTCTTACTAAAAACCCTCCTGCAAACAAACCCAGCGAAAGCCAGGAGATCAATATTTTGATCAGTGCATACCATGCGAGAATGTTACGGGTGCCATCACCATAGCGTTGCCCCATGAATTCAGGCATGGTGGTGACTTTGCTGGCGATATAACGTGGGGCAAACACCATGGCCAACAGGAGAAGAAAAACAAATGCGTACCATTCAAAATTACCCGCTACAATGCCAGTGGTATAACCAATACTGGCAAAAGCCAGCAACATGGAAGGTCCCACATTGGTCCCCCACATATTAAAACCGATACTATACCAGTTCAGCGATTTACCAGCAAGAAAAAGATTTTCGTCCTTCTTTTTTTTATTTCCAAAGCTTGCTTTGTAGCCGATGTATAGCAATACCAGGAGGTATACCACCACGATGGCATAATCGATAAACTGCAGTTTGGATAAAATACTGTTCATGCATATAAGGTTACGCGATCAATTCAGCAAGGTCATATTCGTTCAATATATCTTTTACTTTTACAGGCATGCCTGTGCGCAGGCTATTGTCCATTGCCTGCAACAGTGCGATAGTGCCTATTCCTTCTTTCAGATCAGGATAAGCAGTAAAATTCTGTTCAATAGAATCGGTGAAATATTCCAGGTAGTTCTGGTATTCTCCTGCATGATGGCTTTTTCCTTCAAACCGGAAATAATGTTTCAGCTTATGTTCCCATGTAATGATCCTTTCTTCGCCATTCTTATCAGTGATGGCATAGCGCAGGTCCATATAATCACCCTGGCTGCAACCCTGATCGCCACGAAGAATGCAGCTCATTTCACTATCGCGGGTCACAGGTTGCACAGGGCCCGTGTAGGCTCCGCTTACACGGGCTATCCTCCCATCAGTGGCTTTGAAGATGAAATGCATGGTATCTGCATTCTTCAACCCACCTTTCGTTCCATTGCTGCTAAGCATTCCATAACCCATCACTTCTTCTATATTGGGAAGATACCACCGGATGAAGTCAACAGGATGGCTTAAGCCGCCATACAACCATTTAAAGGATTGCTGCAGGCTCCAGGGTTTTTCCAGAAACCAGCGATGGTCTGCGTGGTAATACGCTTCAACAGTGATCAATTCTCCGATCAATCCCTGTTCATAATCGGCACGTTGCCGTTTCATTGGTTCAAAAAAACGGGAGCTTTGTCCTACGAATACTTTTTTGCCGGATGATTGCTGAAGACTTATCAGTTCTTTGGCAACAGACAGGTCATCAATAAACGGCTTGGTGCAAACCACGTGTTTATTATGTAAAAGCGCCTGTTTTACATGCTCTGCATGCAAATGATCAGGTGTATAAATAGCAATGATATCAATGCTTTTATCTTTTAACATATCCTGATAATCCGTAGTATAATCATGCACATTGAACTCATCCTCCCTTTGCTTGCATAAAGCCAGGTTCTGATCACAGATCATTTTCAATTGCAGTTTGGGGCTTTGCAAAGCGGCAGAAATTGTGCTCCGTCCTTCTCCCAGTCCTAAAATGCCAATGTTTAACATAGTTGTTTTATAGTTTTTGCAGGGGTTTTAAGAATACCCAGGTTTCCCCTGGTTTTGTTCCTTTAATTCCCTCCTGGTATTTTTTCATTTGTTGATTCCATTCCGTCACGCACGGATTGTTCTCTGTCGTTTTTGGATCCAGCTCTTCCAGTGTTTTTCCTTTCGGAATGCTGATCACCAGCATCAGCTGGCGGTCATTCCTGAACAGCAATAATTGCTGGAAAGAAGCATTACAAAATCCATTCGACAACTCCGGCCATTTTTCAAATTGTGTGGCATGCATGTCAAGGTATTGCTGTTGCAGGCGTTGATCATTCACGAGGTTGGCGGTCAGCAATACATGTTCCCAATCCTTCGCTGTAGCTGTGTCTGCACAGTGGCTGCGGTTGAATTCATAAAAAGGTTCCTGGTAATTTTTTACTGTAAGACCTGGAAATTCTTTTTTGATGGCATTAACCAGTACAAACTGATCAGGTACTTTTTCAAACAATACATAATGCTCATTCCATTGATATAAGCATCCTGGATTAACCTTATGTTTCCGTAATAAGGATTTGAGCTTGGCGGTATCCAGTAACTGATCCTTTGCTACAATCAATTCAAGCAGGGAATTTTGCTCGCGGTTAATGGAGCGGCTTAGCTCAGCAGGTTGTTTTTGTGATAACAAATGCCGGAACCCGGATTCTATGCCTGCATTTTGTTTGACGACTGCAGACACCTGTGCTCCATTATTGATCCATTCATTTCCCGGGCCATTGGCATTCTGCAGAAATTTGGCAGAAGGGCTCCAGTTATCTTTTATGGTGATCCCCGAAGAACCTTCATCCGTATACAAATAAAACCAGTGACTGGGTATATGTGCATACGGTGCTTTATAAATACTGTCAATATAATTTTCGCTGATCAGGGTGCCAGGTTGCGCCGACAAAGTGTAAATAGCCGCCACATCGTATAAATGTTTACCATAATGATGAATCTTATTTGCCAGCACACGGTTATTCTTCATTGCATTGCCGGTTTTTGTCCAGCCCCAGCCGAGGCTTATACCGGAATACGACACATCACTGATCTCGTTATGCTCAATCGCAATATCGTTCACATACCCTGCGCCGATGCCAACACAACCCCAGTCCTCATTTGTTGCATTATTCACCAGGTTATTCGCGATGCGTAAACCACTGCAACGCTCTCTTTCATCTTTTGGCAAATAAGGCAAATGCACTTCTGTTGTTTCATCAGAAAATAAACCGGCAAGGATAGCTGTGCCGCCGATATCCTGGAAAACATTCCCTACCACCTGGTTATCCTGTGTTGCTTTACCATAATCCAACGCAGTAGAAGCAATATGTTTAAAGGAACAATTTTCAAATCCTGTATGACGTACATAGGCTATGGAAACCGCAGCAGCCGGCCTTCCCACCCATGCCTGGTTTTCCAGGCTTGCTTTATCCGGCGTACCTGGCGTTTTCAATTTATACGCATCCAGCATATACATACCGGTTTGATGAGGTACATGTCCTTGTTGTGAAGGACGAAGCCAGGTGCTATGTTTAAAAGAAATGCCTTTGAAATAAATATGCTCAACAGGATGATCAAGGGTACCTTCTATGCGGAGCAATGTTTCCAGTTGCGGTACCGTAGCAATAGCTGTCCGCATATCTTCATCAGCACGCGGCCAGTAATACAGTTTCCTGTCTGTAATATCCAGGTACCATTCACCCGGCGAATCAAGAAAGGGTAATGCATTGGTAAGATAAAAAGCAGAGTTACCTGTTTCAGTTGAGATCCATGGAGCGGGCCAGGGATGTTCGCTTTGTATTTTACTTTCAGGTTGATGAAAACTCAATAAAGCGCTATCGCCTTTCACTTCTACTTTACTAATGCGCAGCGTGGCAACCGCCCACCATTGATGAATGAACATTTCCATTCCTTCTGTTTTGCCTGATAGAGGAATAGAAGGCTTGCGTATCCGGCATTGTTCTTTTGCATGATCCCAGGAAAGTATCCTGTTCATTGTATCCCCATTGCAATCGCGGGCCCGGATGGCTTTGCGATCATTGATCCAAAGCTGCCTGAATTCTGCAGGTCGCCCACCCCAATCAGCAATATCAGCTGCCCATACATGCTGCTGTGCTGTTTTGGAAAGACCATTTATCTTTTGTGCAACACGGCGCCAGTTATGAATAGTGATGCCTCCGCTAAAGACAGGTGTTTCTCCCGGAGCAGCTTCGATATAAGTAGGACTGCTGACCGTTCCCGCATCTTCCGGGCGGATAAAAACAGGTTCATACAAATGGTAAACGCCACCGGCAACAATGATGTGTATGCCTTTCTCTATTGAAGGATCATTCAGGCGGCGAAGTTCCCGGGCTTTGCGCAATGCAGCGGCTAGTGTAGCCAGAGGCCGTTCGCGGGTTGCGGGATTATCATCCTGTCCGGTTGGAGATATATAAATATTTGCTGCCTGGCTGGTAAAAACAATCAGGAGCATCAGGAATGCGGACAGACAGGCTGGCAATCGTTTCATGCTTCAGAGACAGGCATTTAGCTAATAAATGTACCCCCGGCTGAAGCCTTGAAAAATGTGCGGTATCGTTAAAAAGATGGAAGATTTTACTATTACTGAAAAATGCTCTTCAGATACGCCGTATTCGCTCCAAAATTCCATTTCACATCCCTTGGCTTTGTTGCGTCGCGGCTGCGCTCGATCACCAGCCAGCCACTCCATTTCATTTCATCCAATGCTTTTTTAACTTCCTTCATATTGATCTGCGGATCATTTTGCAACCATACACTGTCTTTATTGCTGGCATGGATCATGCAGATGCGGTCGCGACCCAGTATTTTCAATTCTTTGATCAGGTCCCTGCCCTCTTTTAATGGATTGGAAAAATTAAAATAAACCCGGATGGCTTGAGAACCGATCTCTTTCAACAATTTCACTTCTTCTGTTGCGCTCAATGATGTTTCTATTCCAATGATCACACCTGCTTTCTCCGCCATTTTCCCGGCCACTTTCAATCTTGCTACAACAGAGTCCCGGCGTTCAGGGTTCTTTACCAGGTCGCACTGTACACCTAAAGGCAGGAAAGCCACTTTCACATTCATCAGCTTCATGGTTTTGATACAGTCTTCAATGCTGCGTACATATTCTGTTCTGCCGCAAAATGATTGTGCATAATAACCCGTCATCGCCAGACAGAATATCTCTACATTATTTTCTTTAGCTGTTTGGATGAATTGA
>CBHEUU010000161.1:0-8465 GCA_965990355.1 uncultured Chitinophagaceae bacterium | reverse complement strand
TAATTGTTTATTGAACAAACTAAAATAGTTTGGTTAAACACTTTAACCTGCAATTGCTTCGAATACATGCAATACATGCGGTCACCATCGATATAATGTGGAGCTGACCACTGGTGCTGTTTTTTTCTGCAGGACCTTATAATATTTGGTGCCGGTGCTATGATAATCGCAGGACAGGATTAAAACATTCAGTTATCTGATCTTTGTTAATTATATTTTTTATTCATCAAACAGGGTTTGGTCGGAATAAAAAACACGATCACCCTCAATCCTGGCCGGTGAAGTATATGGATGTTCTTCTGCTTTACCTTCTCCCATAATATGCAGTACCTTCCAGCCCTTTGCTTTTAAATAATCTGACACCATCGACCGGTGGCATCGCCACCATACTGCTTCGGAACACATATAAGCCGTTGGTTGTTTTAAAGCGATCTCTTCCAGTTTGGTTACGCTCTTTTCAAAGTCTTTTGTTTCCATATAATCGGCATAACCACGGAAAGATTCATTGCGCCAGCGGGTATTCTTTGAATGTTTTTGCGGCGGTCTTCTTCCGCCCAGGTCTTCCAAATGGGAATAGCTTATTCCGTTTTGCTGCAATGCCACCGTCAGATTCTCTTTATTAAATTGAGGAAGCCTCCGTGATCCCGGAAAACGCCTGATGTCTACCAAACTCATAATGCCAAAAGATTGCAGCATCCCGATAAATTCATTCACGCCATGTGTAGAGTGACCAATGGTGTAAATAGCAGATCTCACTTCCATTTTACCCGATGCTTTTTGTAAAGTTCGGGGAATTTCATTCACCCGCTTAAATTATGAATCAACCTCATATAAATCAGCAATTACCATCTTATTCTTACCATTTAAAAGTCCAGGTACGAAACTATGGCTAATAAAGGCTATTTTGTTCTGGTTATATACACCAGGGCTACTAAAATTATCCCTCCAGATCCCACAAAGAATCCATTATGCCAGTTAATGTTGTCAGGAAAAATATCTTATTCGAGCCCGATGCAAGCCGCGTGATCGCCCGTTTCTTTTACACAACCGATGCCCGGAGCATGGAATTGATCACCCGTGTATTATCACTTACAAAAAAACAGCAGCAGGAAGCATTGACACAAGTGTTAAGGGATTACTCCAAAAGGCACCGGAGCATTTCCCGGATCTTTGAAAAGCATTTCGGAAGACTTATTCGTTTGTTCAAACAACTTAATATCGATCCAGATACACTCAGCCCTGTCGAGAAGGGATTAATCGGCTCTTATTTCACCATGGAATATTCCATAGAAGCGGCTGCTTTTTTTAATCCCTCTATCATGGAAGATCCGGATCAGTCAGAAGTGGCAGAAGGTGAAAGGCGGGTAATCCTTAGTTTCCGGGCAACGGGTGAAGGTCATATATCTTCCGTCGTATTCCGTTCAGGTATTATAGATAGCAAAAATGATATCACGATCGAACCTGCCGGTAAAATGCTGGAATCTCCTGAGCATATAAAAAATCATACTTATCATAAAACATCTTTTCTGCGAAAGCTTGAAGAAATGCAGACGTGGAATAGCAATGCTTATGCCATCCTGATAAGTAAATTAACTGATACGTTTACTTATGAAGAGTTAAAAAGATATGTGGAAGAAACACGGGCTATTGTTACAGATGATCTTCAAACCCACGCCTTGCTGGTCGAAATAATGTGGCTGGCTTCCTCTCATTATGAAATGTATTTTTCTGTGGACACTGCCATTTCCGAAAGAGTTATTTTCCCCATTGCCGATACAGAAATGAAGGGTATTGAAGATGCAAGGTTCGTCCGGTTCACGGGAGAAGATGGCGAAGTAACTTACTATGCCACCTATACTGCTTATGACGGCATTACTATCTTACCCAAGCTACTGCTCACAAAAGATTTTTATCATTTTAAAGTCATGCCCGTGCATGGCGAAGTGGCACAAAATAAAGGTATGGCCCTTTTTCCCCGCAAGATCAATGGAAAATTTGCAATGCTATGCCGGATAGATGGCGTGAATAACTATATAGCATTCTCCGAAAACATAAATGTGTGGCGTGAAGCCAGTCTTTTGCAATCACCCGTCTTTCCCTGGGAATTTGTGCAAATGGGTAATTGTGGATCACCGATTGAAACATCAGAAGGATGGCTGATCATCACTCATGGTGTTGGTCCGGTAAGGGAATATGCCCTGGGTGTATCATTGCTCGACCTGGAGAACCCTGCAAAACAAATTGGACGTTTGTCCATGCCTTTGCTGATGCCCAATATGAAAGAAAGAGAAGGTTATGTACCAAACGTCGTATACTCCTGTGGCTCTATGATACATGGGGATAGTCTTATCATTCCTTATGCCATGTCAGATTATGCTTCTACTTATGCTACTATTAATCTTGCTGAGCTGCTAAGTGAATTAAAAAAAACAGCTGTCAATTAAACGTTCAGTATTTGCCTGTATATTTTTAAGTAATCGCCGGCCATCTTTTCTTTTGAGAACATTGAGCTCGCCCATGCCCTGCAATCCTTTCTGTTGATATTACCAAGCTGATGGCTTACCTGCCCGGCTTCTTCCAGCGTATTCACAAGAAACCCTGTTTTCCCATGCACTATCAACTCCGGCATAGAGCCTCTCGCAAATGCAATAACAGGTGTGCCGCAGCACATTGCCTCCGCAACGCTTAATCCAAATGGTTCGTCAAATAAAATAAGATGAAGCAATGCAAGCGCATTTCCAAGTAAAGCATTCCTTTGCTGCGGGTCACAATTGCCGGCGTATACGATCTGATCATTATCAATAAGCGGAAGTATGACCGAATTGAAATAATGCTCATCCTGCACAAGACCCGCTATAATGAGTTTCTTTCCGCAACGCTTTGAGAGTTCGATAGCCTCCAAAGTTCCTTTCTCCGGATGTATCCGTCCGAAGAAAAGAAAGTAATCGCCGGGATTTTGCCTGAAGGTAAATTCGTTTGTATTTATGCCATTGTATACTGTTGCAATATAATCCAGCTCAGGATGACGGTTGGCATTACTGATAGAAACATAATGAGAACTATTATTATACTTTTTATACACCGGTAAGATCTTCTCTGAAGAAAAACCGTGAATGGTTGTCACCATTGGCGTATTGATCAGCCGTGAATAGGTGAGCGGTAAAAAATCATAATGATTATGAATGATATCAAACTCATCCGCCCTTTCAAATACCTGGCTGATATGAAGGCATTCGTTTACTTTAACATCAGCTCCGGGATCTTCTGCATAAGGCAGATCAATGCAATAAGCCAGCCGGGCTTTTGTTTCCGAATCGCCGGTTGCAAATAACGTAACATCCACACCTCTGCATACCAGCTCTTCCGTGATATTGGAAGCGACCAGTTCCCAGGGACCGTATCGCCTGGGAGGACTGCGCCATGCTATTGGTGAAAGTATTGCTACCCGCATTAATGTTCCCCCTTATAAAAATCATCAAACGCCTGCAGTACCGTTAAATGAGAAATAAGATACGCCAGCGTGCTTTCAGCACCCTGATTCCTGTTCACACCATAACTTTCCAATCCATCACAACATCCCTTTGTTTCAAAATCATACAAGCACATCCGCATATCATTTTCACCCAGAAACCACATAAAGGATGCATATAATTTATTAAGATAAGTTTTATCTTTTGTAAGATGAAAAGCCTGGTGAAACATCAGCACCATCGCAAGCGCATCCAATGGCTGTTGTGCATACGTGGATGATTCACCATCCCTCATATACCAGTTTTCATTGCCCACCAGGGACAGAGAACCCTCTTTTAAAGTAATAGCTGAAAGGAATTCCATACTTTCCAATGCTGTGTTCCGGATGTTTTCATCGTTGAGAATACCTGCAGCGTGCAATAAAGAAAGGGGCAATATTGCATTATCATAAGTTAATAACTCTTCAAACCAAACCCAGTTTTCTGTTTTATTTCTTTTATACTGATCCACCAGTTTGTAAGCCAACTTTCTCAGCGTTTCCCTGATTGCTTCATCATTCGGGCTGCTTTGCAGGTAATAAGAAGTACCGATAATGGTATTGGCAATACTGCGGATCGATTTAAGTTTTTCGAAATTTGGAACAGCTTCAAAGAATATTTGCCTTCCTGATTGAAAATAGGCATCATTAGGAGCATTACCAAGCAGGTAACCTAATGCCCAGATGGTGCGGCCAAAGGAATCTTCAGAGCCTTGCGCATCCAGGAAATCCCGCCGGAAACTAAGGAAGTTGCGGAATGTGCCATCTTCATTCTGCATATAATGAATGTAACTAAGATAGATGGGCAGCAGTTCCAGGGCAAGTGGCAGTTTCATTTGCTTATACGCCATCAGCACCATCAACAATGCTCTTGCGTTGTCATCGAGGCAATATCCTTCTTTCAGGTTTGGGATGCCGAATTTTGCATGTTGAATGATGCCTGTGTCATCCGTCATCCGTTTTATATGATCAAGTAAAAAAGGCGGCAACAGTAACAGGTCAAGAATGGTTTCTTTTTTCACAGGCTGTTCTGCTTTCTCCTGGAGTACAGCCTTAGCCAACGCATTGTATTTTGCGGCAGCTTTTGGCCAGGTGATCTCTTGCCCATAAGCAAAGGCTTTATTACGCAGGCTCTTCAATTCTGCCGGATGATCAAGCAGGTCTATCAATATGGAGGACAGCGCTTCCGAATCATTAAAGTCAAATAAACGGCCCCTTCCATTTGCCAGCAATTCCGCCGCGTGCCAGTAAGGTGTGGAAATCACAGCTGTGCCTGCACCGACCGCATATGATAATGTGCCACTGGTGATCTGCGCTTCATTCAGGTAAGGTGTAATGTAAATATCAGAAGCATACAGGTATTGAAACAATTCTTCCTGGTCAATAAATTCATTCAGGAACAGGACATGTTTGTCCAGTTTAAGGTTCTTCGCAAGACGTAAAAGAAAGATCCGGTACTCTTCACCTGATTGCCTTATCACCGCAGGGTGTGTTTTTCCCGCCACTATATATACAGTCTCCGGATATTTTTCAACAACAGCCGGCAATGCTTTGATCACAGTTTCAATTCCCTTGTTCCGACTGATAAAGCCAAATGTAAGTATCACTTTCTTTGACTCAAGTTTGAATTCTTTTTTCGCCAGTGCATGATTGAATTTCAGGTCTGGCACTCCATGCTCGATAAGTTCGATCTTTTCTGGAGGTACATTATAGATCTCTGTCAGGAATTCAATAGCCTTGTGCGTCATTACCACGATCCTTGCGGCCATTTTACAGATCTCGTTGAGAATGGCTTTTTCGTTGTAGGAAGGTGTTTTTAAAACAGTGTGCAGCGTAACGACTAACGGTATTTCCAGCCTGTGCAGTAGAGGCAATATGTATACTCCATTCTGGCCACCGAATATGCCAAACTCATGCTCCAGGATGCACACGTCCGCTCCACTAAGATTAATAAACCTGGCTGCTTCTATATAATCTGCCTGTTGTTCCTGCCTGATCTTCAATTGTACCTCTTTAGGATAATCATAGGATTCTTCCTGGTCATCCATGGCAATCACAATTCCTTCATGCTGTTTACGACTGTCTTTCCCACGATTTGTCATTGAAGCGAAAAGGTTTTGCGTAAACGTGCCGATCCCGCACTCCCGTGGCGGGTATGTTCCAATATAAGCGATCTTCATAATTATTTCCTTAGATGTAAGTGATTTGGGATGAGGAGGCAGGAGCTTAAAGGTACGATTAATTAAATGAATGCCCCTTGCTGTTTGCAGGCAATACCTATAAAATAAAACCGGACTTCTTGTATTATAAGGTTACATTACACTATTCGCTTAAACTATTTAAACCAGCCCATGAAACATTTCCCTAAGTATCTTATCAAAACGGCAGACAAATTTGATCCGGAATATTTTTCATCTATCAATGAAGAAGTAGCTTCGGTTAACACTCAAGTTGAATCTTTACCTTTCTCTTTTAAACCGGAAATCCTTGTTTCCTTTCTGAAAGACCACTCTCTTCAGAATGATTGGCTAAAAGCAAATCCTGAATTAGTAGCATTGGTCACATCGGGATCTCTGTTCACTGGTAATATTGAGGCCCTATTTGAGTCATCAAGAGACAACCCTGGATTCCGCCAGGACCTTGAGAACTATTTGTTGGTACAGTTCACAAAAAAGGAATTGCTTTAAGCATAGATCATTCGTATCCGCTTTTAATAACAGTAGAGATCATTTTAAAATGACCATTGGGCCTGATATAATTGGATGAATGTGCCGGGATAATAATGCCCTGGCCTAATTCCAATAAATGGGTTTTTTTATCAATTACTATCTCCGCCTTCCCTTCAATAATTTGAACAAACGTATCAAACGGAGAAATCTTCTCCATTAATCCCTCATCCCGGTTAAAAGACATCACGCTGATATTGCCCGTTGATTTTCTTATGATCGTCTTTAGTACTCCCGAATCAGCCATGTACTCAATTATTTCAACAATGATGTGTGCTTTGGATTTTTCAAGCTCCGTAGTATCCTGTTTCCCATTAGTGTGTTCATCATTCATGATCTGCATTTTTAAATAGATATTTCGAAGAGGGTTTCATTGCATGCTGTACTTCTTATCCTGTACCCATGTAGCCATTCTCCTTGCTACCGCTTCCGATGAAGCAGGGTTTTGGCCGGTAATGATATTCCCGTCGGTCACGACATAGCTAACATAATTTTCCGCCTTGCTATATAAAGCTCCAAGCAAAACCACCTGTGCTTCCAGCAGAAATGGAACAGTATTCATCAACCCGGATGATTCTTCCTCACTATTACTAAAGGTTGTCAGATTTTTATTTTTTATTAGCAGCCCGCCTTTCCGGTTCTGTAACGATAATAAGGCTGCCATACCCTGGCCTACAGAGCCAATCAATTTATCCGAATTATTAAAATCTTCCAGTAGCTGCTTCAATACCTTGTTTCCTGTAAAATCCCACATAGCGCCATGGCCACCAACCAGGAATACGAGGTCAAAATCAATGGCCTTTACTTCTTTAAGCAAAACTGAATTGCCCAAAAAATCTCTCGCTTCAGGGTCCATCATGAAGCGTTTCCCGCTCCTGGTCACTATAAGTATGGATTGACTTTTGGGGTCAAGTGGCACCAGGCCTCCCTTAGGAGAAGCGATGGTAATATCAGCACCCGCTTCTTTGAATAGATAATACGGTGTAGACAGTTCTTCCAACCATAAGCCAGTATTTATATCAGTATCTCCGATTTTATCATACGAAGTGACAATAAATAAAATCTTTGTGGATTTCATTCTTTATAATTTAGAGTACTGTTATTATACTTTCCTTTTTACTCTCAAAGTTTGCAACGATCTTTCCTGTACAACTATATTAAACTCCTGGTCAGCCTGGCTGCTTTGATTATTCCAGAGGTCCTCCTGCAGCTTCCTGATCTTATCTTCCAGGCCTTTTTCATCCATTTGAAGCGTTGACAATTTCTTACGTGATTCGACTATACCAACTTCCTGTTTTTTAATGTCCTGATCAAGAACGTTGGCAACTGCATTCCCAGCAAATCCATTCAGAAAAACTCCCGCGTTATTCCAAAGTACCGAATCGTTCTCCGGTGAGAAAAAGCTCCCATTTCCCTTACTTAAGAGAAGATAAAGCGCGTTGTTATTCTTATTCTCCTCATTTTTTTCCGGGACAACCTTAAAATACATATCAAGAGCCTGGGTACCCATAGAGGCTAATCTTACATTGTTAAAAACATAGAAACCGTCAGTCTTACTAGCCTTCCGAAACTGATAACCATCGGTTGCTGGCTTATATCCTGTTTGTTTGAGTTTTTGCAGGATCGTTGCTTTTACGTCTTCTATAGTATCAGCCAGTTCAATCCTGAGGGCTGGCTGTATATTTTTGTTATATTGAATAGAGGCGGACGATGATTGTGGCTGAGCTGTAATACTCAAAAAAAGCGCTAAGCCAAGTATATGTATTTGTTTCATTTTAATTTTTGGATTGAACTAGAATTTTATTTTTCTAGATCAAAAAGCCTTTTTCATACTGAATAACTGTATGAAGCACCTTGATTTTTTCAATAATGATTGTTTCGAGCCGTTTTCCATGCCTTGTTTTCTTTATTTCTGTAAGTGCAGTTTCATAACTACTCAGGGCTTCTGCGTAATTACCGCTATTCTCCTTCTTCCTTGCGGCAGAAAATAATGCCGAAGGGATATCTTTTCTCCGGGAAATGAGCCAACGAGTGAGCAAAATGATCAGCACTAATAAAACAACGGCGATTGCGGTAACTACAAACATGATTTTAGAGATCTAAAGAACCTTGTAAAGGTGACGTCTTTTTCGTTCAAAAGTGTTACACGACTCTGTGGGATAATTATATAATTCACACATCTTCCAGCATAGAGCGTCGTTTGTCCTTCAACTGTTTGAAGTGAGAAGGAG
>CBHEUU010000160.1:0-8489 GCA_965990355.1 uncultured Chitinophagaceae bacterium | reverse complement strand
AAACCTCCATTTCCACCGACTCCTTCCCGTCTTCCCGCCTTACCGGTAAAAATTTGATTACGGTTTTTACAATTTTTTTTACGGGTAAGGCGGGAAGACGGGAAGGATATCCTGAATCTGTAAGAGCCCAACACATTCCTGTTCACGCCACTGAAATCGTTACCGGTAACGATTGCGTAAAAAAAACCTCGGAATCGATTGAAAATGACTGACTTTGGGGTTAAACTTGTAAAATGAACCTCCCGGATTTTGTGTTTAACTGATAACGATGTATTTGTCATGATGAAAAAGATCTTCGTCCTGTGCCTCTCTATCCCCTGTTTTGCCGCTGCGCAGTTCAAAGGGCCATTACCGGTTATAAAAACCCCGGTTTTCAAAAAAGATACGCTATCCATTGTCCGGCAGGGAGCTGTTCCTGATGGGCACACATTAAATACGAAAAGTATTAATGCTACTATTGAAGCGCTCTCTAAAAAAGGAGGCGGAGTGGTGTTAGTTCCCCCGGGCCTTTGGCTGACAGGCCCGATTGTTTTAAAAAATAATATCAATCTTCACCTGGCCACAGGCGCCACTTTATTATTTACCAAAGATTTTGATCAATACCCATTGGTGCAATCCAACTGGGAAGGACTTTTGCAGATGCGCAATCAATCGCCTATTTCTGCAACAGGTGCTACTAATATTGCTATTACCGGCAAAGGCATCATTGATGGCAATGGCGATGCCTGGCGCATGGTTAAAAAAGATAAACTGACCGAAAGCCAGTGGAAAAAACTCGTAGCTTCAGGTGGTGTAGTGAGTGACGATAAAAAAACATGGTATCCTTCTGAAAAAACAGTGAAAGGTTCAAAACTCAGTAATCCCGGCGCTATTTCTCATGAAAAGGATGCTGCTTTTTATGAAAGCATCAAAGACTTTTTGCGGCCCAACCTGCTGGTACTTACAGAATGTAAATATATTTTACTGGAAGGCGTGACTTTCCAGAATTCACCAGCCTGGTGTCTTCATCCTTTGATGAGTCAGCACCTGACTGTCAGGGATGTGAAGGTGAAGAACCCCTGGTATGCGCAGAATGGTGACGGAATTGACGTGGAGAGTTGTAAAAATGTGTTGATAGAAAACTCCGTGTTTGATGTAGGTGATGATGCTTTATGTATGAAAAGTGGTCGTGATGCAGAAGGAAGAAAAAGAGGCATGGCCACAGAAGAAGTGATCATCCGTGGCTGCACGGTGTATGCTTCGCATGGCGGTTTTGTGATCGGCTCTGAAATGAGTGGCGGCGTTAAAAACGTGTATGTAAGTAATTGTACCTTTATCGGCGCTGATATCGGCCTGCGGTTTAAAACCACAAGGGGCCGTGGCGGTGTGGTGGAGAATATTTTTATCCGCGATATTAATATGAAGGATATTCCCGGCGATGCGATTCTTTTTGATATGTATTATGCTGCTAAAGATCCTGTGCCGCTGGCTGGTGAAAAAAGAGAATTGCCTGCTGTTGAGCTCAAGCCTGTGGATGAAACCACTCCTGTATTCAGGAATTTCCATATCAGCAATGTGTATTGCAATGGTGCGGAAAGAGGCATTTTTGTACGCGGACTTCCTGAAATGCCAGTAAAAGATATCGTGATGGAAAACATGGTATTGCAGGCAAAAAAAGGAATAGACTTGCAGGAAGCGAGTGGCATTACTTTTAAAAATATCAATGTGATCAGCCAGGAAACCGAACCTGTGGTTGATATTGTGCAAAGTGGCGGATTGGTATTCGATCAGTTCAATTATAAAAAAGGAGCTTCCCTGTTGTTCCGCATCAGCGGTGACCGCAGCAAGAATATCCAGATTAAAAATACAGATGCAACTGGTGCAACACGTAAAGTGCTCTACGAGTTAGGCGCATCAGAAAAAAGCGTTTCCCTCAAATGAAAAAGACTCTGTTAATCGTCCTGGTAGTTTCCCTGGCTTTTGCCCAAAAACCGGCTGCGCAGTCGCTTCCCCTATCGCAACAAATGGCAGAAACGGTGATGAAATTATGGCCTGATTCATTTTCTGTTAAACCGGGTTTTAAAGCCCGTTGGAGTTATGACCAGGGAGTGATCCTGAAAGGCATCGAAGGCATCTGGCAAAATACGGGAGATGTACGTTATTTCAATTATATCCAGCATAGTATGGATTATTATGTAAAGGATGATGGTTCCATTTATGATTACAAGGGAGATGATTATAATATCGATCATGTCAACAATGGCAAACTATTGCTGCTGTTGTACCAGGTATTGGGAAAAGAGAAATACCGGAAGGCTGTAGATATGCTAAGGAATCAATTGAGAACACATCCCCGCACAAATGAAGGTGGGTTTTGGCATAAAAAAATCTATCCTTATCAAATGTGGTTGGATGGATTGTATATGGGCCAACCATTTTATGCGGAGTACGCCAAGGTCTTTCATGAAGATTCGGTTTTTACTGATGTGACTAACCAGTTTGTCTACATGGAGAACCACGCGCGTGATCCAAAAACAGGTTTGTTATATCATGGATGGGATGAGAGCAAACAACAGCAGTGGGCAAATAAAGAAACAGGAACCTCTCCCAATTTCTGGGGCCGGGCAATGGGCTGGTATGGCATGGCCATGGTAGATGTAGTAGATTATTTTCCCAACAATCATAAGGGTAAATGGGCTATTGTGGAAATCCTGAAACGATATGCAGAAGCCATCGTGAAAGTGCAGGATAAAAGCTCGGGTTTGTGGTATGATGTGTTGGACAAACCCCAGGAACCCAAAAATTATAAAGAAGCTTCGGCCTCCTGCATGATCGTGTATACGTTGGCAAAGGCAGTGCGTCTTGGATATATTTCCAGTAAATACCTGGAGAATGCTAAGAAGGGGTATGCTGGCATTGTAAAAGAATTTATCAAAACAGAGAATGGCCAGTTGAACCTGCATGGTACAGTAGCCGTGTCGGGTCTTGGTGGAAATCCATACCGTGATGGAAGTTTTGAATACTATATGAAAGAGCCCGTAGTAGTGAATGATCCCAAAGGTGTTGGTGCATTCATCCAATGCGCTGTGGAAATGGAAATGATCCCAACTCTTTCAATTGGCCGGGGAAAATTGGTTTGGGTTGACAGGTATTTCAACTCCGAAAAACGTAAAGATGCGACAGGTACGCCCGTTTACTGGCATTATATATGGGATGAAAAATCCCATCCCGGGTTTTCCACTTTTGGTCAGATTTTCAGGAAGTATGGTGCCTACCCTGGCTACATGGACAAACCTTCTGCACTTATGTTGGCGAAAACAGATGTTTACATCATCGTCGATCCGGATCATGTAAAGGATAATCCTAACCCTAATTATGTAACGGATGAAGATGTGAAAGTAATAAAGGCCTGGGTGAAACAGGGCGGAGCTTTATTGCTGATGGCAAATGACAGTAACAATTGTGACCTGTCTCATTTCAATAAACTGGCCAATGCTTTTGGGATCAACTTTACTGATAAGAGTGTGAATATGGTGAAGAATGATCATTTTCCCACAGGATCAGTATTGCCCGGCGCAAATAATCCTGTTTTTAAAACAACGAAGCAAATGTTCCTGAAGGAAGTGAGTGCGATCACGATTAAAGATCCGGCGGAAGCAAATGCGGTTAAAGACGGCGATATAATTATTGCTACAGCAAAATATGGCAAAGGTGTTGTTCTGGCTGTTGGCGACCCCTGGCTGTACAACGAATATATTGATGGCCGGAAATTACCTGCAGAGTATGAAAATTATAAAGCAGGTGAAGACCTGGCAAAATGGTTATTGGAGAAATCCAATACCAGATATCACCGGAAATTCAGAAGTAAACAGAAAAAGAAGTAAAAATTTCGAAAGAGCGTATGCAATTATCAAAAAAAACAATATCACAGATAGGTTCAGATGTTTCTTTACCTGCACAGGCAATTCTGGAACTGCCTGAGAAAGTATTACAGTTTGGTACCGGGGTGTTGCTGCGCGGGCTACCGGATTATTTTATCGACAAAGCCAATAAGCAGGGCATATTTAATGGACGCGTGGTGGTAGTGAAATCCACTTCCACTGGCGGCACAGATGCTTTTGCTACACAAGATGGCTTATTCACTTTATGCGTGAAAGGAATTGAAGACAGTAAGAAAACAGAAGAGACTATCATCAATGCGTCTATCAGCCGTGTACTGTCTGCCGCAGAAGAATGGAAAGAAATATTAAAGTGCGCTCATAACCCGGAGATGCAATTGGTGGTCTCCAATACAACTGAAGTGGGCATTGTGCTGACGCAGGATGATATCCTCCAATCACCACCTGTCTCTTTTCCCGGCAAATTGCTGGCGTTCCTCCACGAGCGCTATAAAGCATTCAACGGTTCAAAAGAAAGTGGAATGGTGATAGTGCCTACCGAACTGATCACAAACAATGGAACAAAACTGCGTGAAATAGTGCTGGAACTGGCTGAACAGAATAAACTGGAAAAGCCATTCATTCAATGGCTGGCATCAGCCAATCATTTCTGCAATTCACTGGTGGACCGCATTGTGCCGGGTAAGCTTCCGGCCGCGGAACAAAAAGCCACAGAAGCAAAACTGGGTTATACAGATGAACTGATGATCATGGCAGAGCCATTCCGCCTGTGGGCGATTGAATCGGACAGTGAAAAAGTGAAAGAGGTCCTTTCTTTCAGCCAGGCAGATAAAGGAGTGGTGATCACACCGGATATTGAAAAGTTCAGGGAACTGAAGCTCCGCTTGCTGAATGGTACTCACACATTCTCCAGCGGACTGGCTGTGCTGGCAGGATTTACCACCGTAAAAGAAGCAATGGCCAGTGAGCAGATGGCGTCCTTCGTCCGCAGGTTGATGATGCTGGAAATCGCAGCCGCCATGTCGGGTGATACAATTTCCTACAACGAAGCCTGTGCTTTTGCCAATACCGTCATTGATCGTTTCAGGAATCCCTTTATTGACCATCAATGGATCAGTATTACGATGAATTTCACATCGAAAATGCGATTGAGAAATATACCTTTGTTGCTCCGGCATTATGAGAAAGCAGATAAAATACCGGTGCAGATGGCTCAGGGCTTTGCAGCCTACCTGCTGTTTATGAAATGCAGCAAGGGTGATGATGGCAGTTATTATGGCCAAACAGGTTCGTTGAAATATAAGTTGCAGGACGATAAAGCTGCTTACTTTTCAGAAAAATGGAAACTGAATACAGGGGACCTGGTGAAAACTGTTTTGGCAGATACAGAACTATGGGGCCTTGATCTTTCACACCTGCCCGGCCTGGTTGAAGCTATAACAAATTATATTGAAGTTATTGAACAGGAAGGAGCCCTTTCACTGATAACAGAAGGGCATATGAAAAAAACAATCGCGTAAATGAAGCATAGGGTTTTAAAAGTGCATCCCGATGACAATGTGTTGGTGGCATTGCAAGATCTCCTGAAAGGAGAAACTATTTCTTACAATGGTAAGGATTATGTATTGTTGGAAAACATCCCGGCCAAACACAAATTCTTTACCCAGGACATGCACGCTGGTGATAAGATTACGATGTATGGTGTGCTGGTAGGGAAGACACAATTTGATGTGCCTGCAGGCAGCCGCATGAGCACTGATAATACTAAACATGCGGCGGATCCCTTCACTTATCGTCCGTTTCATTATCAATGGCAGCCACCGGATGTATCAAAATTCAAAGGCCGTACTTTCAAAGGGTACCATCGCAGTGATGGCCGCGTGGGAACAGCCAATTACTGGTTATTTATCCCCACTGTTTTTTGTGAGAACAGGAACCTGGATGTGATCCGTGAAGCATTGCACAATGAACTGGGGTATGCTGTTACTGATAAGTATAAGCAGAAAACACACCAGTTACTGGAATTGTATAAAAGCGGCGCAGATATCAGCAAAGCTGATCTTGATATTAAAGCAGCCGTAGTGCCCACCAACCGTATTTTCAAAAATGTGGACGGCATCAAATTCCTGAATCACCAGGGAGGATGCGGTGGCACGCGCCAGGATGCTGGTGTGTTGGGCAAATTGCTGGCTTCTTATGCCGATCATCCAAACGTGGCCGGCGTGACCATTCTCAGTCTTGGCTGCCAGAACCTGCAAACACAGCAGTTGCTGGATGATATCAAAGAACGTAATCCTTCTTTTAATAAACCGCTGTATGTTTTTGAGCAGCAGTTATCGCAAAGCGAAGATCAACTGATCACGGATGCCATCCGTCAGACCTTTCTTGGCCTGATAGAGATCAACAAGATTGAAAGGAAGCCGGCTTCGCTGAATAAACTGGTACTTGGAGTGAAATGCGGCGGCAGTGATGGTTTCAGCGGTATCTCCGCCAATCCTGCGGTTGGTTATTGTTCAGACCTGGTGGTGGCATTGGGAGGAAAAGTGCTGCTGGCAGAGTTCCCGGAACTTTGCGGAGCTGAGCAGGATCTTATCGACCGCACAAGAGATGAAGCTGCTGCAAAAAAATTCATACGGTTAATGACGGCGTATAATGATGCCGCACATAAAGTAGGCTCAGGCTTTCACATGAATCCATCTCCGGGTAATATCCGTGATGGATTGATCACTGATGCCATTAAAAGCACAGGCGCAGCAAAAAAAGGCGGCACTTCACCAGTGGAAGATGTGCTGGATTATACAGAGCCGGCAGTGAAACCAGGGTTGAACCTGGTGTGTACGCCCGGCAATGATGTGGAAGCAACAACCGGCAAAGCTGCGAGCGGTGCTACATTGATACTGTTCACTACAGGGCTGGGAACACCTACCGGTAACCCGGTCTGTCCCACTATCAAAGTGGCTACCAATTCAGCATTGACCAAAAGAATGGGCGATATTATTGATATCAATACAGGCCCTATCATTGATGGAGAAAAGACCATTGAAGAAATGGGAGAAGAGATATTGGAATATTGTATTAAAGCTGCGAGCGGTGAAGTGATTCCCAAAGCAGTATTGTTGAACCAGGATGATTTTATACCGTGGAAACGCGGGGTATCATTATAAACCAACCAGGCACGATAAAAAATCAAGCCTGATCAGACTTAAAGCAGTTGTATGAAAGCATTTTTGGATGAGGACTTCTTACTGAAGACCAAGACGGCCCAGCGGCTTTATCACGAGTTTGCAAAGGATATGCCGATCATAGATTATCATTGCCATCTTCCGCCACAGCAGATAGCAGAAGATACCCGGTTTGAGAATATCACCCAGGCGTGGTTGTATGGCGATCATTACAAATGGAGAGCCATGCGAACCAATGGTGTGGATGAAAGCTATTGCACCGGCAACCAACCTGATTTTGAAAAATTCAAGCAATGGGCAGCTACGGTGCCTTATACGCTCCGCAACCCATTATATCACTGGACGCATCTCGAATTGCAGCGTTATTTTAATATCCAGGACACGCTTAGCCTCGATACAGCCAAAAGCATTTATGAGGAAAGCACGGCCAAATTGCAAACGCCTGCTTTCTCCGTAAAGAATCTTTTGCGCAGAATGAATGTGAAAGCAGTGTGCACCACGGATGACCCTGTTGATTCGCTTGAGCATCATATCCGCTTGCGGGAAGATGGATTTGAAATCCCTATCCTGCCTGCATTCCGGCCCGACAACGCGATGAACGTAAGCGACCCGCAGAAATTCAATGCTTATCTTAAAAAGCTGGAAGCAGTAACCAATATCACGGTTTCTTCTTTTGATGATTTCCTGTATGCATTGCAAAACCGTCACGATTTCTTTGCATCTCTTGGGTGCGGTGTATCTGATCATGGTTTGGAAGAGATCTATGCAGAAGATTTCACCGGTTCCGAAATTGATGCCATTTTTAATAAAGTACATGGCGGCAAAAATCTGAATGATACCGAGCAACGCAAATTCAGATCAGCTATGCTGATCCATTTTGCAGAATGGGATTGGGAAAAAGGATGGGTGCAGCAATTCCACCTGGGTGCGTTGCGCAACAACAATACCCGGATGATGCAAACCCTGGGAGCAGACACCGGCTGGGATTCTATTGGTGATTTTTCACAGGGAAGGGCTTTGGCAAAATTCCTTGACAAACTGGATAGCAATAACAAACTGTCAAAAACCATTTTGTATAATCTTAATCCTGCGGATAATGAATTGATGGCAACCATGCTCGGCAATTTCAATGACGGGTCTGTTGCGGGTAAAATACAATGGGGCTCCGGCTGGTGGTTTCTTGACCAGAAAGATGGTATGGTGAAACAGTTGAACACTTTATCCAATATGGGATTGCTGAGCCGCTTTGTAGGCATGCTCACCGATTCAAGAAGCTTCCTTTCTTTCCCCCGTCATGAATATTTCCGCCGGATCTTGTGTGATCTGTTTGGAACAGAGATAGAGAATGGCGAATTGCCACATGACCTGGAATGGATCGGAAAAGTGATACAGGATATTTGCTATAACAATGCGAAAAATTATTTCGGAT
>CBHEUU010000159.1:0-8506 GCA_965990355.1 uncultured Chitinophagaceae bacterium | reverse complement strand
GATTCCGGCCTCTGCGGGACTTCTTATCATCATGTCTGCGAAGTGGCGAAAGGCCATACCGCTCCATCCCATTCACAGTTGCAACAGCCATGCGTTCTGAATTGGGGATGGCTCCGGTCGGCCGTGGTAAGGCCAAATGGTGCGCAAAAATCTTTCGGATCATTCACCGCCTTCCAGGCGCTGTCATAAGAAGCATCCGGCATATTAAAATACCAGGGTATAAAACCAATCGCTTCTTTGACATTGGCAAGTGTATCGGCTTCTTTCAGTACTTCAAAAAACTGGTCTTTGTTGTTCCAAAGTTTTGCCTGCACCAATGCTTTGATTGAATCCGCTTTTGCCGAAAACAGTATTGCCTGGTTTTGTTTTCCCGCCAGTTGCTCTATAGCAGCCAGGGCTTTTGCATTGCCAAACATGTAGCTGTTGATAGAAGGTCTTGCATTCTTTTCCTTCCTGCCACCGCTGATCGTTTCTTCCATTGCATCGCGCACATCGAATTGCCAGTACAAACCACCGGGTAATCTTTTTTCCTGTTCCCAGGCGGCATAATCAGCTTCGAGGTCAGGAAGCAAACCGGTTACAAATTTTTGATCTTTGTTGACGAGATACCGGTTATAAATGGCATCAATATTCCAACTGCTGTAAAACCGGAGCCGCTTCAAGGGTTTGCCGTCATTTCCCCTGTACCATACCAGGAGATTGTTGTCGAGGTATTGCGGATCATGCAGCCATCTTCCCTCATAAATATGATGGCCAAGTGCACTGCTGATCAGGTTATACTTATCAGCATAACTTCGTTGCACTAAAAATTCGGTCAGCACAAATCCCTTTTCCGTTTTTTTAATATGCTTGCGCAATGTCCACCAGCGGTAATAAAATATTTCTTCAAAATTTTGTTGCGGGCATTCAAACAAAGGAATATTCCGTTTCATCCAGCTTTGGGCGCTGTCATTGGGAATGGCCTGCTTTATATTTTCATCTTCCATCTTGTTGAAATAATCAACATAATGTTTGAACTGGTCCGGCTTCAGTACGAACCCTGTTTTTACCTGCGCATGGGCACCGGAAAAAACAAGTACAGCCAGAAGCAAAAAATATCTTGCTATAGCGGACATTCTTATTTTGTTTTGAGATACGTGATATAATAAACCGCTTCCTTATCTCTTTTTCCTGCTTCCGGCAGGTCAGTCATATTATCAGCCGGTGTTTCTGCATTGGGGAAATGTCTTGGTTCTCCTGTACGGAATACGATCCGGTCCATAGATGATAAGGGTGCGAAAAACAAGGTAACATTTCCGTTATCCGGTTTCCCATTGACAAATACTTTATACATGCGCTGGTCTGTATTAAGTTCCAGCCTTACGTTGTACAGTTTGCCTGGTTCGTATGGAGTGATCCGTTTGAATCTGGCTCCTGGTTTGGCTACTATCAGGCTGTCATCACCCAATATGAGCCGCATACCAGGATTTCCTTTTGCATCCTGCACTTCTATCTGCAGAGTGCCCTGATCATTTTGACCAGCCATAAGTCCAAACTCAATTGTTATTTGTTTGGATGAAGGAATTAATCTTTCTGCTTTTGCATAATCAAAGGGATCACTGTCTTTCAATACGAGTGACTTAGTTCCATCAGGTGCTTGTCCAATGGAAACAGGCGCCCATACAGCACTATGTGTATTCCATGAATCCAGTTCAGTTCCTGGTTTTATATTACTGAAGGTTTCATCCACCGGTTTGGTTTCTGCTGAACGCACGGGCACAGGAATGCTCGCCACCCAGATATCTTCTTTATTAACGCTGTATCCCACCCATATTTTTCCATCAGGCGGACGGCCATTGCCTTCCAGCATGCCACGAACATACTGCGGCCCATATGATTTATAATTTCCACCATAGCGCATGGGCGGTATTTCACCAGTAACCAACAGAAGGTTTTTGTAATGCAGCCCATCATCACTTACAGATATTCCCAGGGGCCACCTGAATTCTGAAGGATTGTATACAGTAGCATATTTTCCATCGCTGGTCTTTTGCCCCCAGATCTTGGCATTACTGTTCACAAATTTCGGAGCGCGGGTAGTATTGTACAACCAGGTCTTTCCTTCATCTGTGCTGATGGAAGTGAGTGCATGCTTCCATAAGCCTACCACGCGCTGGTCAGGAAGATGATAATAGTTAAATGCTTTAAAATCTTTTTTCAATGGTATCAATGGATCATTCCTGTCTGCTTCCTCATTCCATTGCTGCATCATCAGGGGTTTCGAAAGCAATTCATCACAGGCAGCAATAAATACTTTATCCTTGCTGCTTTTATAAAAAGGATAATTGCTGTTCTTTTCATTGAATGAATGATTGTAGCGGATAAAATAGATAGGTCCCAAAGATCCGTTAGGCATAATTTCCCTCACCACCCTGCCGATCCCATTTCCATCATTAGGATCATCTTTATCATGCAGGGCAATACCATAATAAGCCAGAGCCAGCAGTTTTTTATTAGTGGCTAAATAAAATCCCATACGCTGATGCATCACTGCCATCAGGTGCTTTGCTTCTACCGACTGCCCCTCTTTCCTGAACCCATCCGGTACTTTGTAGGGAGGGAAGAGAATTATAGGTTTTGACCAGTTGTATCCGTCTTTTGAAGACACCAGCAGTGTTTGACCCGGCGGTACATGTTCGCCAACAGGATTGCTTAAATATTCCAGGTAAAATGTATTGTTCCAGTAAGCCATGTCCGGCGCATGATTATACGTCCAGCCAAAACCATAATCAGCAGTTTTGATGCTCCGGTTGGCCCGCACTACCTGTATATTATGCACCCCCATCGCCAATGGCAACTGGCCATCATGATAGTCAACATTGGATAATGTTTCGCCTGTATAGCGGATTGTGTCCTGTTGCGCAACAGCACTGCTTAATAAGGAAGCACCAATTGTCAGGGTCAGTATTTGTTTGGATAAATTATTCATTTGGTGTACTTCAATAATTGCTTAAGGATCTTTTCTTTCACTGTAAAGATTGTTCCGTGCTTATGGCCGGAAGGGATCTTCACTTCCTGGCTTATATCTTTGAATGCGATAAAATCTTTTGTCAACACAGCATCATAGGTCTTTTTCTGATAAGCATCATAATAGATCAGCCATTCATCTTTCAATCGCAATACAGAAGGCCCTTCTGTAAGACTGGGTGTAAATGGAGTTGTTACGTTTTTATAAGGCCCTGTTGCAGAACTGGCAAATGCCACTTTCAGGTTACGGTTAGGCCTTGTGTTATCTTTTAATACCAGCACATAATCTCTTTTCGCCCGTTTAACGATCACAGCATCAATCACGCTGAAACCGGGATCAAAAAAAAGGCGGGCCGGTGAAAATGTTTTAAAATCCGCAGTAGTAGTGATATACATGCGGTGATTATTACTGTCCGCTTCTATCCCCCGTTCAAATCTTCCCGGGATACAGGAAGCCCAGATGATAAGGAATTGCCGCGTTTCATCATCATAAAATAATTCAGGTGCCCATACATTCACCGTGGTTGGTTCTTTTTCCATTACCGGAATGACTTGTTGAGGCGTCCAATGCACGAGGTCTTTGGATGAGCTGTAGCCAAATCCCTTATCTCCCTGCCAGCTGCTGGTCCACACCAGGTGGAATGTTCCATCAGGGCCCTCCACAATGGAGGGATCACGCATCACTTTCTGCCGGCCAACAGCAGGATGAAGCAACGCAGTGTCAAGATCTTTCCAGTTATACCCATCGTTGCTGTACAGCATCCTTAATCCATCTGTAGCCGGTTCATGGAAAGAACTGAACAGGTAAGTTTTCTTCTGGGAAGAGCAACTCATCAACATGACCGCCACGATAAGCAAGCATATTATGCCATTATATCCGGGTAATTTTTTACTGGTATGCATCAGCTGTTTTTAATATCAATACCCAATCATTTCCAGGCGCTGGTTTTCCCGGCGGATCAAAACTGCGTGTTCCGGAATTAGGAAAACTGCCGGCTTCAGTATATTCACCGGTACGCGGATCAAACCAGGAAGCCAGTACTTTTTTGCCAGCTATTTTTCCCATCTGCACCTGTATGTTTTTACCTGTATACGTATATAACAACGCATAATCAGTACCGCGTGCCGCTGCTACCCTATCATACCGTTTTCCATTATTGATCACAAGCGTTTGATCTCCCCTCCTGTCTTCATCTGCAACAGAATTTATCAATTCACTGAGATGATGCATTTGTACAGCGCCCGGATCATTCAAAGCTTCCCGCCAGTATTTTTTGGCACCATAAGCACTGCGTGCATCACCGGGTTGATAAAACTGCATAACGGCGTTATGTCCGTAAGTGAATCCTGCTCCACCAGCCAGTACGCTCCAATAAGCATAACGGCGTACTTCGTTCGCATTCCAGTAAGGCTGGGTAGTATCATGCAAACCATAAGGAATACCTTCATAAGATGGTTCTCCATCCAACGTAGGCTTCAGTGGTTTCTTTGCCTGATCCTCCTGGATATACCGCCAGTTGTCTTCTCCATAATGTGTTTCGCCTTTGCTCGTATCCTGCGCATAATTGCGGTGCCCCGATTGAAACATATTAAAGTCGAGCCACGGTTGTTGATGAAACCAACGCGAAGAAGTAGTTCTGCCGCGTGGATGAAAAGTGACCAGATGATTGGGATCTTCCTGCTTAAGCGTTGAGCCTATTTGGTTCCATACTGCTATGGAATCAGATCCTTTGATATCTCCCCCATTCAGCCAGATAATATTTGATTTGGTTTTATAACGCTCGGCTAAAAAAGCTGCGTATTTCTTTGCCTGCATCTGTGTTACCCATCCGCCTTTTACATTGCTTCCCCAAACCGGTACCAGCGCCATATACAGGCCGCGTTTGGCTGCTTCATCAATTGCAAAATCCACATGGTCCCAGAAATCATAAGCAGCTGCATCCTCCGGATTATTACCAGGTGTTACTGCAGGTGCTGCAATATTTCCTTTCACCAATGCTGAATCACCATATTTATTCACCGCATGTTTCAGGTCGTGCAATACCATTACCTGTATCACATTGTATCCCTGTTGCTGCCTTATATTGAGATATTCTATTGTTTCAGCACGATTCAACTTTACAAATAATAACCAGCCTGTATCACCCAACCAGAAAAATGGTTTGCCATCCGCAGTTTCAAAACCTTTCCCGGAAGCCGCGATCTTCAACGCAGGCAAACTGGTTTGTGCCGATACGGTTGCGCAGGTTATTAAACTGATGATTGTATAAAAAATGGATTTGATCATGATCTTATTAAACTTATTTTTTCCTTAGCCAAAGCACCCAATCCAGCCCGGGCTTTGATAGTGTGATCGCTTTACCACCTTTAATGGTTTGCTTTGATCTTTGTGTTTGCCCATTGTTCATATTCACCCAGTATACTTCATAAGTACCTCCGGCATTCGGGTTAATAGCTACTTCCGGGAATTTGTTATAAATGATATAACCGGTTTGCTCATTATACAAAGTCCATTGCCCTGCATCGTCCGCTATTGGTTGCATACCTGCAGCAGCCTTAAGAAAAGTTTTATCCGCAATATCCAGATTGGGTAAAGAACCTCCTGCCATCAATACAGCCCAGCCATTTTTATCATAACCATCTGCTGAATAGATCACAGCTTTTGCAGGAAACCGTTTTTTGTATTCAAGCACTGCACGGTAAACCTGTTCAGGTGAGCTGCTTTTGGGTTTTAATAAACGTGCATGCTGCCGCGGAGCCAGGCTTTGCCCGCCTTTTGGAGCATAGGCTGTTCCATCTGCCTGGTAATGCCAATAGCGGATATCAATCAAATCAACCCAATCAGCATAAGATGGGTCCTGGAGAATGGCATCCTGCACATCTTTGGTTACGCTTAACCCGATGATGGGTTTATGGCCTGTTTGCTGTTCCCATTCCTTTACAGTATTCAACCAGAATTGCACAAAATGCAAAGGGCCGGTAAATTCTTCACCGGTCAATTGTATCACTCCGTTATTGCCCACAAAATTTTCCAGGCACTGACGGATATATTTTTTATGCAATTCTCTTCGTACAGCGTGGGAGGTATCATAAAATTGTTCCGCCATAAAAATGCGCTTGTCACCTGCGTAAGGGACTGGTTCAGGAAAACCTGTCTGGTTGATATTATTGGCAGGTCTCCAGGGAAAGTCTGCATAATGCGCTCCTGCTTCAATAATATTATGCTGAAAATAATCCTGGTGCACCAATACCAAACCTTTCTGGTCTGCCAGCTGCGCATATTGTTTCAAGCGGCTCCAATACCAATGATTGTATTTAGTGAGATCATACTTGCTTAATCCATCCCAGGCAGTGTCTTTACCACTGCGTGAAAAAGGCAGTTCATAAAATGGCGGCCAAACATCACCATCCATCCGGCGTATGCGTTCATGATCATCCCTTCTTCTCTCATACCATAATCCATAATTCTGTTCAACGGCAACAGTATTGCTGGCAAGCATGTTATTGGTCAATGTATCAAGATCATCTGTTTGCCCCTTGCCTGTTCTGCCGGGAACAAACCTGGTAATCGCACTGTTTGTATTTTTTAAAGCATATCTCCTGGCAGTTCCATTCCACCAGGGAACGCTGATGCGTTTACCAGTCAATAATTGATCACCTCTTACCAACCAGCCATTTTTTATCTGCATGGCAGGTGCGCTGCTCATGGTTTTGTTTGCAGGCAACCCGATCTCATCTATCGTCTTGCTTCCATTAGTACGTATATCTATTGGATGATGTTGGCCGATAGAAGCAATAAATTCCGGTAAAGTGGTAGCAGGGTTTTTTGCCAGTTGGATCAGTTCAGCAGCTTGTTCAACCGTTGGACTGCTGCTGGCTTCCGTTCCTGGCTCCATCACTTGTGTGCGATCATTAACAGCTGCACCGATCCGTTCTTTCAACTGTGCATAATACAAGCTGCGTGGTTCAATACTGTTGTTGGATTCACCCCAATAACCATCACCAGCAAACTGGCTCCAGGAGCCAAAAGCCCAATTCTGCGCAGTGGGTGGTTGATAACAGTCAATCCGTGCTGCTGAGCAATTCCATAATACACTGTTTGCAATATTCCATCCCGCGCCCTGCCCATCCTGACCACGGTTAAGATAGCTGATAGCCTGACCATCCACATTCACGATATCAAACAAAACACCGGAGGCCCAACTGTCAAGGCCACCACTGAAACCATAAGGCCGGTATGATTCACATTGAACAAAAGCATTCGGACCGGCGGCACAAAAACCCGTTGCAAAATCATGCATGCCATTTGCAGCATAACAACGTTGAAAAAGAGTTTGCTGCCCAACCGTAAAAAATGTGTTGCGTCTTTCACCACCAATCTCAGAAACAGGTTCCTTTGAAATGCAATCTTCCACCGTTATCCTCGACGCATCTTCATAAATGGCCACAGCGGAACCTGCAAAATATTTGAAACTGACCCGGCGTACCCATGCATCAGTAGTATTATTGATGGTGATGGCCATCCAGTGATGATCCTCGTCTTTAGGATTTGCAGCATCAAAAGCAGATACGAGTTGCAGGTTTTCAATCCCGCAATTGGTCAGCCTTCCTGGCCATTGATAGGCTATTACATTGCCTCCGCCATATTGCTTGTCCAGTGCAGTAGTTAATGGCGCATCAATTGTTATGGTATTCCCATTCACAGCAGTCACTGTTCTATTCCAGGTTATCACGCGCTGGCCTGGCTTCCAGCCCAATGAAGTAAGACCGCCTCCAAAATGTTCTGTACCCAATGCAGTGATCCATTCGCGGGTAGCAGGGCGGCTGATCATTATCTTATCTCCTTGTTTTATTCCTTTCAGTGAACCAAGCGTAAAGCTTGCAGCATTCACCGGCACATATTTATCGGTGATTGAAATGGTATCTGTTGATACTGTTATATCGTTCTTTCCTTCTATCGTGATCAATGTATTCCGCTCTTTTCCTTCGCCTACTAATACAGTGCCTTCTGTACCCATGCCACTGCCACGTAATACCACACCATTATCTTTCAAACGAAGGCTTCCCCAAACATGATGTGTCCCTTTCTCCAACAATACTGCTCCCCTGAAGCCATTGGCGCTTACAGGCAGGTGGCCGACATAATCAATTGCGGCCTGGATACGTAAAGTGGCATCACCAGGTTTTACCGGCACCACTACCCTGACAGGGATCCCGGGTATTGCTTCAGCACCGGCTTTATAACCACAATAAGAAAAATCCGGGATCCGGTTGCCCAAAGAGTCGGGCGTATACACCAGTTTACCTGAAGCTGCATACAGGGGAGGTTTGGGTCTCTCCTGTTTTTGCGCCTGCAGATTGTCATGCATTATTAAAATAATCGCTACTGAAAAAATGCACCGATATGCAGGTATACGATATAGGGATGATCTGTTCACGCCGGTTAACAATTATAGTATAGCACAATTTAATAACTACTAGTTGCTAATTCAAAATAACT
>CBHEUU010000158.1:0-8511 GCA_965990355.1 uncultured Chitinophagaceae bacterium | reverse complement strand
ATTGTTTTCGTTTTCATATATCAGTATATCGTTAGTGAATGGAATACCACATTATGCCGGTGATAAATGTTTTTTCATCGGCAATATTTTATTCGTTATGCTGTGCCAGGATAAACACTTTTTATTTTTTATTGATCAGGGATAAGACATAGCTGTAGGTATACTGTTTCTCCATCAGCCTGTATTCATTATGCGGCAATGCACCCCAGCTGTCATCTCCCCCTACGCCCCGTTGTTTATGATCTATATGCAGGGTGATGTTGCCGCGCATTTTGATATCAGTAGGATGTTGTTGTTTTTTTGTAAGACCCGGATCAAGGTCTTCATCAGTCATGTTAAAGGCGCTGAAGCAAACAGGTTCAAGCCCTTCTACTCGTATACCCAAGCCCTGTTCATTGGTCAGCTCGAACCAGCGCACATCAGTCCTGTAACCACTTTCCTGCGGACGGATATAGTTTCGTGTGTACATGCTGTCTGAGCTGGTGGTATACTGGCCAATAAACGAAGCAATGTTCCTGTCACTGTAATTTTCCCAGGGGCCCCTTCCATAATATACTACATTTTTGAAACTGCCGGGCAGGGTAGCACGCATTCCGAACCGGGGCAGCTCCGGTAAATTTTTGCCGGTCATATCTATAGATGCCGTCACTTTAACGGAGCCATCTTGCAGGATCGAATAGGTTACCTCGTATGGTACGCCAAGGTCGTTAAGCATATATTCAACTTTGATATCGGCATGATCTTTTGCTTCGTCATTGACCGATATGACTTTGATGCTTCTGTTGATATGTGCATTGCGCCAAACGCCGAGCGTAATGGGCATCCTGTTCCCAAAATCATTGTCCGTTGGAGCGCGCCAGAAATAAGGTTCAGGAAAACCATTGATGATGCGCCTGCCACCGATCGCATAAGAAACGAACTGTCCCCTCCGCAGATCGAACTCTCCTGTTACCAGACCTGCAGTAAAACTCAGCATCCGTTCTGTCCGGCTTATTTTAAGTTCGCCTGTTTTTTTGCTGCTGGCATACCGGTAATCTCCTGCAAGCCTGAATTGTTCGGAAGCGATTTCATGCGTTCCGGAAAGAATGCCTGTATTGTTGACGGAGAACGCATATACATTCAGGTAATACTCATCATTGTTTTGTGCAGAAAAATCAGGCAATGAGAGAATGATATCTTTTGACTGGTGAGGTGTCAATTCCACGCGGAAGTCTTGTTTCGATTGCAGGATACCATTTTTATACAGTCTCCATTCAAATTTGTATTCTTTCAGGTCGGTAAAATCAAACCAATTAGAGATGGTGATAGCACCTTTGGAAAGGTCTTTTGCTTTAAAGAGAATAGATTGATAGGCTTTCTTTACTTCATAAATGCCGGGATGCACGGTCCTGTCAGCTGCAATCAGGCCATTGGCGCAAAAGTTCTCATCATTGTATAAATGATAACCACCCAGGTCGCCGCCGTATGCATAAAACGGGCGTCCATCAGTTGTTTTTGTAAGCATGCCCTGGTCAACCCAATCCCAGATAAAACCGCCCTGCATATGCCGGCTGCTTCTGATGATGTCCCAGTATTGCTGGAAGTTGCCGCTGCTGTTTCCCATCGCATGTGAATATTCGCACATGATATAGGGCCTTTTTTTTGTTGTGTCCCGTGCATACCGTGCCATGCTTTCCACGCGTGGATACATAGGGCAAACGATATCGGTGTTCCAATCTTCACCTGCCTGTTCGAAATGCACCGGGCGTGTTTTGTCCCGGTTTTTCATCCACAGATAAGCATCATGAAAAACTTTTCCGTTGCCGCATTCATTGCCTAATGACCAGATGATAACAGACGGATGGTTTTTGTCGCGCTCCAGCAATCGTTTTTCCCGGTCCATGATCGCTGCTTCCCAGAGAGGCAGGTAGGCAGGGTGAACAGTGGTATCGAAGCCACCCTGGTTAGTAGCACCCATGCCATGGATCTCCACATTAGCTTCATCCACCACATACAGACCATATGCATCGCAGAGTTTATACCAGGCGGGATCATTCGGGTAATGGGCTGTTCTCACGGCGTTGATGTTGAACTGTTTCATGAGCATGATGTCTTTCAGCATCAGTTCTTTTGACGGCACGTGTCCGTTTACCGGATCATGTTCGTGACGGTTCACGCCGCGGATCTGAACGGGAACTCCATTTACCAACAATTGAGCGTTCTTTATTTCCACTTTCCTGAAACCGATCTTAGCCGCTGTATAGATCGTGTTGCCATTTGCAGTAAAGCTGATAATACAGTTATACAGGTGAGGATGTTCTGCATTCCATTGCTGTGGTTCCGGGATGATGCCTCCCAGCGTAACGGTCTGCATGCTGTCATTACCTGCGGGGATTTGTTTTTGCTGGCTGAAAACAATCTTTCCCTCTTTGGATAAAATTTCCACTGAAAGTTTTGCCCCGGCAAGCGATTGACGATTGAATTTGCGGATGTTTATGTCAGCGTTGAACACGCCGTTTTTATACTGCGTATCCAGGTTGGCCTGAAGAAAGAAATCCCAGAGAGTTGCCGGGGGAAGCGCCGTAAGATATACATCCCTTTCAATGCCGGTGATGCGCCAGAAATCCTGGTCTTCAAGATAGCTTCCATCATGCCAGCGGAATACTTCAACTGCAAGCAGGTTTTTTCCTTTATTAAGGAAAGGAGTGATATTAAACTCTGCCGGTGATTTGGATGCTTTGGTCATTCCTGCCTTTTTACCATTTATATAGATCACGGCATACCCGGTGATGGATCCAAAATGCAGGAGTATTTCCCTGCCGCTCCATTTTTCGGGAACGGTAAAATAACGGCGATAGCTTCCGGCAGGATTGTTTTCGCCTACAAAGGGCGGGTTTTTGGGGAATGGATAAACCACGTTCGTATAAATAGGAATGCCATATCCTTTCATTTCCCAATTGGAAGGGACCCGTAATGTATCCCATTTGGAGTCATCAAACTTTGTCTCATAAAACTTTGCCGGGCGGTCTGTATACCGGCCGGTGTAATGAAATTTCCAGATGCCGTTTAATGAAAGGAAACAGGACGATGTCGAGTAATCATCCGTTATTGCATCCGCCTTTTTTTCGTAGAGCATAAAAGTGCTGCGCGGAGTTTCTTTGCGGGAATCAGGTTGTGACGGGTCTTCCCAGGCTGCAGGTAATTGCTGGGCGTGGATGAGGTCTGAAATAATTGTCAGTATGACTAATATAGAAAATCGCATAAAAAAAACGTTGAGTTCAACGTGATGACGGGATGTTGTTTAGTGTAGTGTTTTTGCAATCGATTTCAAAACTATTATTTTACAATCGATCGGCAAAGTTTTATTTACTTTCCTTTACGGGCATTTCCCGCACGTTGATTTTTCCCACCAAGACCACAAAGGACACAAAGAATATTCTATTAGGATGAGCCCTTGTGTTCTTTGTAGTCTTGGTGGGAAAACCTGATTATGAGATGAGTCACTCCTGGAATTTGGACTGTCCGATTCCGCATGATCGTGGTTGCACAGGCAGGACCATTTAAGTCCTTTAACTCCGTTTTACTCCATTTTAAGAAATCGATTGCAATTTAAAATAAGATATGTATGTAGCTATAGGGTTGTTTTTATAATTCATTAATTATCAGTTTATTAATTTTTAACTGTTGCTTTTGGGGGATGGCAAAAAATTGACATTTCTGCTAGTTATTTAGTGATTCCTGACACGTCAGATTTTTCTATAAGGCTAGCTTTGGTGGTACCGGATGATTTTTTGAACCGGTAAAAATTGACTGTTACAGAAGCTTAGTTATTTTAGAAAACGCCTTTCTAATTCAAAAACGATTGCTTATGAAGCCTGTTTGCTATCTCTATTGCGACATCTCCTGTCGCGTTCCAATTAGTGTCATTATTACATTTATTAAGTCCGCTGATCCTTGTACCAGACTTTAAGCCGGAGATCATGCATGGATCCGGGTTCGCCCAATCGATGTCACTGATTACTCACATTTTTTTCTATTCAAAGGATTCAACACTTTAAAAAGCTCATCATGATTTTCAGATCACTGATGCTGAAAGGGCTGTGCGTGCTTGCGCTGCTGCTTTTAGCAAACTTTTACAGTTCATCAGTATTGGCCCAGGGGGGGCGGGTAATTACAGGGACGGTTCTTGATGTTCAGAAATTACCCCTTGCTGACGCAACAGTTACTGTACTGCAAAGCGCACTCTCCACCAAGACTGACAAAAATGGAAAATTTTCGCTTTCACTGCCTGCCGGTCGCCAGGTATTAGTGATTACCTATGTTGGTAAAGCGAAACAGCAAATAACGGTGAATAATGAAACAAGCGTGACCGTTACGATGGCTGAAGCGGTTTCGGAAATGGACAATGTAGTGGTCATTGGTTATGGTCAGCAAAAAAAAGCCAGCGTCGTCGGCGCAATTTCACAGGTCTCTGGTAAAACGCTTGAACGTACAGGCGGAGTTACCAATCTGGGTATGGCTTTGACCGGCAATCTGCCGGGCGTCATTACCAGTTCGTCCAGTGGGATGCCCGGGGCTGAAGACCCGCAAATTGTGATCCGGGCACAAAGTTCATGGAACAACAGTTCACCTCTCGTACTTGTCGACGGTATTGAGCGGCCACTCGGTACAATCGATATTACTTCTGTAGAAAGCATTTCTATTTTAAAAGATGCATCGGCAACTGCAGTCTATGGTGTGAAGGGCGCAAACGGCGTAATCCTTATCACCACCAAAAAAGGAACTTCAGGAAAAGCGGTGATCCAGGTAAGGTCCAACATGACGGCCAAAGTAGCTTCCAAATTACCTGAAAAATATGATTCTTACGATGCTCTTTCCATCAAAAATGATGCGATCGAACGGGAGCTTTTATTGTCTGCGAATGGCTGGTCTGCTTATAAGCCGGAAGAGATCCTGGAAAAATACCGTAATCCAACAACACCGGAAGATTGGGACAGGTATCCGAATGTGGACTGGGTCAAGGAATTGTTTAAAGACAGGGCCATGTCTTACAGCACAGCTGTGAATGTATCGGGTGGCTCCCAGTTTGTAACTTATTTCGCGGGGGTCGACTTTGTATATGAAGGAGACCTGTTCAAAACATTCCAACACGGAAGGGGATACCAGTCGGGTTTTGGTTATACACGTACCAATGTCCGGAGCAATCTTGATTTCAATCTCACGAAGACAACAAAATTCTCAACAAAATTATTTGGCTCCAATGGCGTGCGGAAACTGCCATGGGGAATGGCTGATGGTGATCAGAGTTTTTGGGCATCTGCCTATCGGACCTCACCAGATGCTATGCGGCCGATTTATTCTGACGGCACCTGGGGATTCTTTCAGCCACGGAATGCCGATGTCCCGAATTCTCTATATACGCTGGCCATGTCGGGTGTAGAAAAGCGGACCAATACGCAACTTACTACTGACTTCATTCTAATGCAGCAACTGGATATGGTCACGAAGGGTCTGAGTTTCCGGGGAAGCCTGTCGCTGGATAATACATTCAGGGAAACACAACGAGGTATCAATGATCTTTATAATTCCGCACAGCGCAAATGGGTGGATCCGGAAACAGGCACCATCTTTTTAGAGCAGCCAATCAATTCAGGCACACAGCTCGATTATTCTGATGGCATACGCTGGTCAAACCAGGCTGGTTCTGTAGACAAAGGCGCAACTTACCGCAGGTCCAACTACATGCTGCAGATGAATTATGCCCGCCGGTTCGGCAAACATGATGTAACTGCAATGGGGTTGCTGCAACGTGAAAAAGTTGCAACAGGTTCCCAGTTTCCCCGTTTCCGGGAAGACTGGGTTTTCCGCACCACCTATAATTACAACAACAAGTATTTCTTCGAAGCCAATGGCGCCTATAATGGTTCCGAACAATTCGGTCCTGATTACCGGTTTGCTTTCTTTCCTTCATTCTCGGCGGGATGGATGCTGGGTAATGAGAAGTTTATGGAAGAGATCACTTTTATAGACCTGCTGAAGATCCGGGCATCATGGGGAAAGATCGGGGATGATGCAGTAAGTGTGGGACGCTGGCCTTTCAGAGATCAATGGTCATACGGTGGTAATGCCCAAATGGGAAGCCCTCCCTCCAATACGCCTTACACTTTTTACCGCATAAGTGGTCTTGGCAATCCAAACATTGCCTGGGAAAATGTGGAGAAGCGCAACATTGGGCTTGACTACGCCTTTCTCAATGGAATGATTTCCGGCAGTGTGGACTTCTTCAGCGACAATCGGACAGATATAATTATTAATGGAGGCCAACGTGCCATTCCATCCTATTTTGGCGTGGCTGCTCCGAGCGCCAACCTGGGCAGGGTAACCAGCAAGGGCTACGAAATTGAACTTAAGTTCAACCGTACATTTGGTAAGAACTTCAGGGTTTGGGCCAACACCAATATGACCCACGCAACCAGCAAGACAATCTTCCGGGACGATCCTGAACTCAGGCTTGCCTATCAAAAGCAGGCCGGTTATCCTATTGGTCAAACGAGGACTTATCTTGATTACGGATTCATCTCCAGTTGGGATGATATATATGGAAGTACACAACGATCTACTAATAATCAGAACAAACTTCCGGGCGATTATAATATTGTCGACTTTAACAGCGATGGCGTTATTGATGGAAATGATGTGGCACCGTATGATTATGCCGGCACTCCTCAGAATACCTACAATGCCACTGTAGGATTTGACTGGAAAGGGTTAAGCGTCTTTGTTCAGTTTTATGGAGTGACCAACGTTACGCGTGAAGTTACCTTCCCAACTTTCCATTCTTCATCCAACGTAGCCTATGTGGAAGGGGTATACTGGACAAAGGGTAACGGCGGCGAAATTCCACTGCCCCGCTGGGCAAATCTCGAAGGCGGAGGCGGCAGCGGCACCCGTTACTTATTCGATGGATCTTATACGCGGCTGAAAAATGCGGAAATAGGATATACCCTTTCCGGCAATTTTATTAGGCGGCTGGGATTAAGAACATGCAAAATATACCTCAACGGCAATAATCTCTTATTGTGGACGAAGATGCCGGATGACCGTGAATCCAACTTCAGTGGTGGTTCAAGCTTCGGTGCTTATCCCACTGTTAAACGTTTCAACTTAGGTATTGATATCACCTTATAAATGCTTTGAAGATGAAAAATAATTTCATAAAAATATTCCTTCCAGTGATGGTATTACTGTCATCATTGACATTAAGTTCCTGTAAAAAATACCTGGAAAGATCGCCGCTTGCAGACATAGAAGATGAGGATGCCTATAAGAATTTCAGAAATTTCCAGGGATTTACAGAAGAGCTTTACAACTGTATACCACTGATATCTTCTGTTGAAGCACATAATGCTTTTAATCTTGGTGAAGACGAATTCTGGGAAGTAGGAGAGACGCGCCTTATCTCCTATAACATTGACCAGGGTGATTACTGGGCATGGAACGGCGCCTTCTATAATTTTTTCAAGGCGGGCGGTAATCCGTCCACCACAGCACGTGCCGACAGGGGCAGACTCTGGGGCTTATCCTGGTATGCCATTCGTAAAGCAAATATCGGGATCGCTAATCTCGATAAATTGACAGAAGCAACTGATGAAGAGAAAAGCCTGATTGCCGGGCAGCTTTACTTTTTCAGAGGATATTTTCACTTTGTACTGATGGAATATTGGGGCGGACTTCCTTACATAGACCAGGTGCTGCCATCTGATGAACCTATCAGGCTTCCCCGGTTGAGTTACCATGCTACTGCTGATAAAGTTGCTGCTGATCTGCAAAAAGCCGCCGAACTTCTTCCTGTGGACTGGGACCAAACAACAGCCGGAAAGCAGACGCTGGGCAATAACAACCTGCGTATTAATAAGATCATGGCCCAGGCCTATCTTGGAAAAAATTGGTTATGGGCTGGTAGTCCGCTGATGAATCGCGAGTCTACCGGCAACAGTTCTTATAATGCAGAATATTGTAAGAAAGCAGCTGATGCCCTTGCGCAGGCCTTACAAACTACCGAATCAACAGGACGTTATGAGTTGGCGCCTTTCAGTCAGTACAGAAATATATTTTATACGTTCAATCAGAATGGCCGTTTACCCGGTCTGAAAGAAACAATCTTCGCCGAGAACATGCTGGATGCTGCAGGACGCTGGCGCTGGAACCAGGTGAATGACTACCGGCCTATGACCATCAACGGTTCCGGTATCAAGGTTTATCCCACCGCCAATTATGTAGATTACTATGGTATGGCAAATGGGCTTCCGATTACGGACCCGGAAAAAGCAGATCCGGAATCAGGCTATGATCCGGAGTATCCATGGAGAAACCGGGATCCCCGTTTTTATAATGATATCGTGATAGACGGTGAAAAATGTGTAACAGCAGGCTCAAATGTTGGCAATGATCAATACCGTCAGTATGCCAGCCTTTATACCAATGGACTTTACAGAACAGCCAACGGAAATAAAAGAGTGTGGACCGGGTATA
>CBHEUU010000157.1:0-8517 GCA_965990355.1 uncultured Chitinophagaceae bacterium | reverse complement strand
TTTCCGGTGGCGAACAACAGCGGCTTGCGCTTGCGCGTGCGTGGGCGCTGCATCTCAGTGTGCGCGTCGTGGAACCGTCAAACACCGCCGGGCGATCCGCACGAATCAGCGCCGCACGCCGCAACCCCATGGTCACTTGCATGGCGTCTCCTGCCGTTGTTCGTTGACCGTTGTCCCGTGAATTACTTGCCCGGTTTAGGGCAACGGTCAACGAAAAACACTCAACGATAAAAGCCGCTACTTAAAGAATACTCCTAATCTTCATCTCCAACTGCAACAGCTCATTATCCCTTCTTATCAGTATTTTAACCCTTTCCCCGGCTGCCTGAAGGGCTACTTTGTACTGACCAAAATTTTGCGAGAGATTATTGTTGATGCTCATTACCTGATCGCCTTCTTTCAGGCCGGCAAGTTCGCCTGGTGAGCCTTTTGCCACGTCGCCTATCAGAATTTTCCCATCTATGAGATAAAGCTCTATGCCTGAGTAGGAGTAGTCAAACGGTTCGCGGAAATGTGTATTGGGTACCAGGTGTATATCCCGCTTCGGATAATTGAAAATGACATTGAAACGCCGGAAAATATCATTGCCGATAAGACCACCCAAAAAGGGATAAGAAGTTACATTATATGTGTCTTCAAAAATATATGTGGGAATATTGCGGAAACGGTAAGGACCAAATTTCAATTCTTTTATCACTGTCATATGCATGCTCACTTTTCCGCCTATGCCTTCCCCTTCTTTAGGATAAAGTTTTCTTTTCTTACGGATAAGGGCGCTGTCGTCCACAAAATCCTGTGAAAGCATCAGGCAAACACCGGCACCAATATCATGCAGGAACCGTGCATTGTAGGTGTATTCATCTTTTACCCGTGCTGTTTGCACCGGCAGGGAATTCAAAATGGGCTTTATGAGAAATCCACCCCTGGGATAGCGGATAGAACCCTTGGTGCAAATGTCCATTTTCAGGCTATCATAATCCAGTTTAATAATATAACGGATAAGCATTGAATAGCCGATAATGCCATCCACCCGCTCACCGTACACGCTGCTCAGCACTGAATAATCGTTTACATGGAAATTAAGGCTGTCAACTACCAGCCCGGGGAACCTAAGTTTCCGGTTATAGAGAAATCCTACTTTCTTGATACCAGCGATGCCTCGGATGGTTTTATCGGAGGCTTCGGGTTTCAGGTTGAAATAAGCAACCGTAGTGGAGTCGAGCGAAATACCACTGCTGCCGCTGTCAAGTATAAAATGCAATGTATCGGGGAAATCGTCAAGCTGTGCTTTGATAATCACTACACCGCCAGTTACCTGGGTAATAGGGATCCGGCTCAACAGCCGGGAAGGTGGTTCTACAAATTCTTCCTGGGCCTGGGCATGATAGGTTAGCAGCAACGACAGGGTTGCCACCATAGTTAGTTGGGTCGCTTTTTTCATATGACTCGGTTAGTCGTCCTCAGCAGTTTTGGTTTACCTGAGCTCAGATGCGGTAAACAATTAGTCTACATACTCAAGTTGCCAGTTATTTGATAATTGCCATCGATCAACGGCCATCGGCGATCGACTAATGGACCATAATCAAGGTTAAATTACTTCTTTCATTGCCATAAAAAAAACCGTTCACCCTTTTTCTTGTTATGATTGTATTTTTGCCCCGGCAGCCTTCGCTAAAGCTTCGGCTGCCATCCGCCTACGTTAAAACTTCGGCGGAAAGTAAAAACCCAATCATGGAATTAGCTGATTTGTTAGCAAGAGCACTCAATTTTGAGTTCCTGACCGTAGAAGAGGGCGTTCACCTCTATCATCATGCGCCACTTACCGACCTGATGTTTGTAGCCGATGAGCTGCGCAAAAAGCAGGTCCCCCACGGAAAAGTGACCTGGCAGATAGACCGTAATGTGAACACTACCAATGTATGTATCGCCAATTGTAAATTCTGCAACTTCTTCCGCATTCCCGGCCATCCGGATGCCTATATCACCGATATGCCGGTGTACCGTAAAAAGATTGAAGAAACCCTGAAATATGGAGGCGATCAGCTTTTGCTGCAAGGCGGCCATCACCCGGAATTGGGATTGCAGTTTTATGTAGACACATTCCGCAAGATCAAACAGGAATTCCCGGCTATTAAATTGCACGCACTCGGACCACCCGAAGTCGCCCATATCACGAAACTGGAGAAAAGTACCCACCGCGAAGTGTTGCAGGCATTGAAAAATGCCGGTATGGACTCCCTGCCCGGTGCAGGGGCTGAAATACTGATTGACCGCGTACGCCGTCTTATCTCCAAAGGAAAATGCGGCGCCCAGGAATGGCTGGACATTATGCATGAAGCGCATAAACTGAATATCACCACTTCAGCCACCATGATGTTTGGCCACGTTGAAACCATTGAAGAACGCTTCGAACACCTGGTAAGCATCCGTGAAGTGCAAAGCCGCAAACCGGCTGAAGCCAAAGGCTTCCTGGCTTTCATCCCCTGGACATTCCAGGATGTGGACACACTGCTTACCCGTATCCGCGGCGTACATAATCTTACTACTCCTGAAGAATATATCCGGATGATCTCACTGAGCAGGATCATGCTTCCCAATGTGAAGAATATACAGGCCAGCTGGCTCACTGTAGGTAAACAAACAGCTTCAATCTGCCTGCATGCCGGCGCCAATGATTTCGGCTCTATCATGATTGAAGAAAATGTAGTGAGCGCCGCCGGTGCTCCGCACAGATTTACTTACCGCACCATACAGCAGGCGATCCGTGATGCTGGTTTTGAACCGCAATTAAGAAATCAGCAATATGAATGGAGGGAAATACCCGAAACAATAGAAGAACAGGTGATTAATTACTAAGCGAACGAGATATGAAAGCCAAAAACACATTTAACTGGTTCCGTAAGATTGCCCTGGCAGAAGGGGTTTCATTTTTGATCTTATTGTTTATTGCCATGCCATTAAAATATATGGCAGATATGCCGATGGCTGTTCGCATTGTAGGCGGATTGCATGGCTTGTTGTTCATTGGGTTTATCGTAATGGGATTTGAAGTAAAAAAAGACGCGGGTAAAGATTGGGCATGGATGGGTAAATCATTCCTGGCGTCCATTCTTCCATTTGGAACATTTGTGATGGACAGGCAATGGAAAAAAGAAGAAGCCGCGCTTGTTTAATATTGCTTAAAAAAACAGGAGCCGGCTTTCGCCAGCTCCCAGCTATAAGGCACTATAGCGCTACCTGCTCTGTAGCTAGTGCCGTTCTCCGCTTTCAATGAATATTGAAAGCGGAGTTACAATCTGTTTTTCTCATCACTGTTATTCTGCTCGATCCTCTTTTTCGTAAACGCTTTTCCTGCACGGAATGTATAAGTAAGCGATAAGCTGAACGTACGTGTTGGCCGTTTCTGGTAGAAATCAATCCTGGTATTATTGAACTCTGTCAATTCCTTCTCCCGGAAAGTGTTGAAAATATCACTGACATAAAAACGCAACCGGCCTCTTTCTTTCCATAGCCTGCGGGTGATCCCTATATCCATATAAAAGATCTCCGCCTGCCGCAGGTTTGCCTGGAAATAAGGAGAAGTATAGGATATCACCATATCGATATCCGCCACCTTCTTCCAGTTAAGTGTTTGAATGTTTTGAAAAGAAAATGATCTCTGTGATACACGCACGGTATCCAGGTCGCTGGAAGAATGATACGCCAGTAAATTATTCCGGATATTCCAGTTTTTGGTAACATTGAATGAAGCCTCTAATGAAACCCCGTATTCCGTATTGTTAGGGTAGTTCTTTGACTTGTATTCAATAACATTGCTATCAATAGTACTGGCCGTTTGTGCTATATAGTTGTTGGTGGATTGAAAATAAACGGCTGCTGAATAATCATGGTGGTAAGTGTATCCTCCGCGCAAACTATGTGTGTATTGCGGCACAAGACTGGGATTGCCGGTGAGCACAGTAAAATCATGCACCTGCAGCCGGTAAGGATTCAGGTCATTATACCCCGGCCGTCTTACTCTTCTTGAATAATTCAGGTTGAAACTATTTCCTTTTTCTTCATTCAATGTATGTGTAATAAATAAAGAGGGGAACCATCCGAAATAATCACGGTTGATTGTTTGATTCAATGTAACCGAGTATCCTTCTGCCCAGGTCTTTTCTCCCCGCAAACCGGCTTTGATGCTGGTTTTATTAAATACTTTTTCAAAAGACCCATAAAACATCAGTAATGCTTCGGTGTACTGGAATTCATTGCTGGCTGCAGGATCCTTTACCCAATCATTATCGTTGTACCTTTCTGTCAGCACCGTGTTGTCCCGGTCAGTATACACATATTTAATACCTGATTTAATGGCTGATTGCTTTCGCATTGCTTTGGTATAATCTGCCTGGATGCTCGACAGATTTGTATTGCTTGGTGTAAGTGTACGGTAAAACTGGTCGCGGACCGGATCACTATAAGCCGAGTTCAGTTCGTTGACCTCCTTTTTAGTGCTGGTGGTATAATCTGCTATAATGCGCAACACAGAACCCAGGGTATCCATCTTCCATCCATAGTTCAATGTATAACTTGCCTGCCAGGGTTTTCTTCTCCAGTCTGAAATTGCCTTACCGGTTATCTTTTCATCAGGCAGGTTATAATCCAGTCCTGAATGAAAGCTTTGTATCAGTTTGTTTGATACACCGATCACCTGGAAATTGATGGAATGCCTGGCCGAAAAATCATACACCAGCCCCGCACGGAATTGATGGCGGGTGTTGTTGTTATAGCGCCTGGTAGTATTATAGATATTGCTTTTATCAGGATAAGTAACATTGTTCCACCCTCTGTAAGCACTCTGATCATTATTGAAATTATACCCGCCAAACAAATACCATCGCTGCATTTTATAATCAAAAGAAGCACCAAGGGCTGAGTATGGATCGCTGTTCTGTTGCTTGTATTGAGCGGATAAAGTGCCTGTCAATCCATCGCGTCTTGTTTTTTTAAGAATGATATGCACGATACCTCCTGATGAGGCAGCTTCAAATTCAGCCGGCGGGTTAGGTATCACTTCTATTTTACTGATATCTTCTGAGCGAAGGGACCGGAGAAAGTCGGCCAGCTCAGCTGAAGACATTCTTTGCACCACATCATTGATCATTACAGTAACAGTTTGCCCACCGGTAATACGGATGCTTCCATTGGGGCTTACCCATAAACCAGGGGAACGTTGCAGCACATCCAGACCGGAATTACCATTGGCGAGGTAACTGTTTTCCACATTTACAACATACCGGTCGGACCGGCGGATGACCAATGGTTTTTTGGATGATACGACTACTTCACCCAGGGTGTTCTCCATACCTAACAGTACCAGTTTCGACACAGACGTTGCATCAGGGTAAGTAAATTTTTTACTCAATGGCTGGTAACCGACCAGTGATAATTGGAGAGTATAGATGGCGTCGGCTGAAAATGAGGTTTGTAACTGAAAGTTTCCTGATTCATTTGTAACAGTACCGGTAATAAAACTGCTATCCTTCAGTAAGGCTACTGAAACAAAAGCCAGGGGTTTGCCATCTGCTGTTGCTACATGCCCGGAAATGGCCTGGCTGTAGGCACAGCGGGCAGATGCAATTAAAAAGATAAGGAGCAGGGTGGCTGTTTTCATGACAGCGTAAAAATATCCCGGCCAGGGGTGCTGCTGGGCGGGAACGAGCAGTTTACGGAAATGAATGAGCCGGTTACGGTGGTATCGCTACAGACAGCCCTTTCTGTTGTCACCCCGGACCTGGTTTAGTGCGCTTTCAATTATAGTTCACTAAGATCCGGGGGCCCCTCGATATCGCAGTACTTTTAATATATCAGAGAACCATTTCTTTAGGATGAAAACACTTTTCTTACTGTGGAGACCCCGGATCTTAGCTCGCTAAACCTGCAAGTGTGCTAAACCAGGTCCGGGGTGACAACAGAAAATACTGCACGGATAGTAGATAAGAATTAGATGTGCTCAATAGCAGGATTCAGTTCATCTACCTGCTTGTAATTTCTTCAGCAACATCTCTTTTTTTGAGCGGGATACGTCCACTTCCACGCCATCGCTCATGAGTAAAGTGCCGCCTTCGCCACGGGTGTATTTTTTTATCTCGTTCAGGTTTACAAGGCAGGAATGATGGACCCGCAGAAATGGATATTCCTCCAGCATCTCTTCAATTTCTTTGAGCGTGCGGGAAACGACCAGCTTTTGTTGGTTTTTTAAAACAAGGGTAGTGTAATTGCTATTGGCCATGCAATAAAGAATGGAATCAACGGCTATCATTTGCAGGCCTTCCAGTGTAGGTAATGCTACGCGGTTTGTGAGCATGGCAGGTTGCCGCAGTTTTTCCAGCAATATATCCAGTTGGCCGGGCAATGAAGAAGTGGATAGCAATTCCGATGCTTTTTTTACAGCGGCTTTCAACTCTTGCGGGTCTACCGGCTTGAGCAGGTAATCAAGTGCGCTGAAGCGTATTGCTTTGATGGCATACTGGTCGTAGCTTGTTGTAAAAATAACCTGGAATGGTACGGGCGCTAAGCTTTCCAGCAATTCAAAACCGGTTTTATGCGGCATTTCAACATCAAGGAAAACGAGTTGTGGTTTTATTGATGCGATCAGTTCTTCGGCTTCTTTAGCGGAATGACATGCTGCTTCCACGCTCACTGAAGGGCAATGTTTTTCCAACAGGGTCAGCAGAGCCTTGCAGGCATAAGGTTCATCATCTACTACAATCGTTCTGATCATTTGCTGATAGGCATGTTTATTTTTAAAATTACTTCTGTTCCGGTTGTTTGCCCGTTCTGATCTTTTATATCATGAATGCTGAAATGTGAGCCGTTGGTTTTTCTTTTATTGAATAAAGCGAGCCGGGCGGCGGTCAGTTTCTGCCCCATAGATTCGGTGGTCTTTGTTTTAAGTTGAGCCGCTTTTTCCATGCCGATCCCATTGTCTTTTATAGAAATAACCAGCTGATCTTTCTGTCTGTTTAATTGAAGTTCAAGCCGGCCCTTTCCTTCTTTATGCAGCAGTCCATGCCATATCGCATTTTCACAAAATGGTTGAAGAATGAAACAAGGCACAGTGATCATGGATGGCTGCAATTCAGGATTGATATTGATCGTATATTCAAAAGCATCTTTGAACCGCAATTGTTCCATATCAAGGTACAGGCGTAGCGTGTCCAGCTCTTCTTCCAGTGTCACTGCTTCCTTACCTGCATTCACCAGCACCATGCGCATCAGCCGGGAGAAGCGGGTAAGATAATCAGAGGCTTTATCTGGTTGATTATCCAGGATGAAATGGTTGATAGCACTGAGACAGTTGAAAATAAAATGCGGATTCATTTGTGCACGCAAGGCCTGTGTTTCCAGTTCGGTGGCCCTTTGCTTTAATTGCAGCTTCTCATTTTTATGGCGAAGCACGAGGAGTATAATAATGAACAGCGCAACCAGACCTATGATCAATATTGTCCGCTGAGCCAGTTTTTTATCTGCTTCCAAAGATTGCAGTGCAACGGCTTGTTCCGCTTGCTGTGTTTTTTGTCGGAAAGCAAAGAGCTGACCTTTGTATACATCCGATGAAGCGGCATCTTTCAATGCTGCGTGCATTTTATGATAATATAATGCTTTGCTGATATCGCCTGTTGATTCATAGAGTGAGGATAAAAGCCCTGAAGCATCCTCCCGGTATCTGTATACTCTTTTTTCTTCAGCAATTTTAAAAGCCCGCAAAGCCCAGTCGATTGCTGTTTTTGTATCGCCTTTTACCTGTGCCACACTTCCCAACCCGATCATCACACCTACGTTTATATTAAAATCACCCGACCTTTCAGCTTCACGCTGAAGTGAATCCAGATAAAAGAAAGCGCTGTCTGGCTGATTTTTTAAGAGAAAGGCTTCACCGATCCGCAGGCGGATGATCCTGCTTTTGGGGTTTCCGATAAATGCCTGGCGGTAAAAATAATCGGCCGAATCGAGGTTTCCTTTTGCAAGATATAGCTCGCCTATACAGTGATTCAATTCCCTGAATGGATATTCTCCGCGCGGAGGCTTTTTAGCCTGGGCTTTTGCATAATAAAATTGGGCAGTTTCATAATCCCCAATGTTCTTATACAGTTTACCCATTTGCACAAACGACAGGATCTTATTCTTCTGATCATCCTCCCTGTTCCTGTTCAGCGACTCTTCCACGGCTTTAAAGGCATTTTCATAATCTCCAACATCATCATAGATATTACTGAGTATACGCAATGCCCCGATGATGTGCCCGTCATTGTGTTTGTCAAAATGCTGAATGGCCAGTTTTACCGTATCTGCCGCCTGGTGAAAATTGCCTGTATACCAGGTAGCCTGGCCGGCGCCGAACATGCCCAGGGCATAAAGGTGTTCCCCGCCCATTTGTTTCGCCATGGCAATTGCATCGAGAAATTCCTTTTTAGCTTCAACAGGCCGAAACCGGTAGAGATGGTCATAACCACGGTCGAGTGCTTCATTGCA
>CBHEUU010000156.1:0-8548 GCA_965990355.1 uncultured Chitinophagaceae bacterium | reverse complement strand
GGTAAAAGAACAGATGAGTGGGTTAGATGCAGAAGAATTAGCAAAAAAAGACTTTATTACTGTGGCGTTTGACCCGAGGTATTTTGGTGAGAGTGAAGGGCAACCAAGGTTTTGGGAAAATCCTGCCGCAAAATCTGCTGATTTTAAAAATGCCATTACTTATCTGGAATCTCTTGCAGCAGTTGATAGCAACAATATTTTTCTTACAGCTGTTTGTGCAAGTTCTGGCTATATGGCAACAGTGGCCGCAAAGGACAAAAGAGTGAAAGGGCTTGCTACCATTGCAGCCTGGCTTCATGATGGTGAGGCTGTGAAACTTATTTATGGTGGTGAAGAAGGCGTACAAGCAAAAATTAGAGAAGCACAGGAGGCCAGGAAACTATTTGTGGAAACAGGTGAAATTGCCTATATACCTGCCATAAGCAAAACAGATACTAAGGCCGCGATGTTTGGCGACTTCGATTATTATTTGAACCCTAACCGTGGTGCAGTACCACAATGGTCTGCCACAAAATTTGCCGTTATGAGTTGGGAAGACTGGCTGACATTTAACCCAATGCCAATAGCAAAAAAGATTCGGGTGCCAATGCTTATGGTACACTCAGATGGTGCAGTTCTAGCAGATTATGCAAAGCTTTTTTTTAAAGACATCCCCCACGATAATAAAGTACTGCATTGGACAGAAGGCACACAGTTTGATTTTTACGACCAGCCTATACAGGTAGCAGAAGCTGTTGCCGCCATTAATATCTTTTTCAAACAAAATATCGGCTAACCAGTATGAAAAAAACAATAATCATGTTTATGCTTGCTGCAACTTTTTCTGCTGCAGCCCAAACAATCGATAACACTAAAGCCAGCACAACTATGAACCAAACTTTAACAGAATCCAACAGAAAGGTAGTGGACAATTTCTTTGTGGCCCTGGAAACACAGAAATTCGAAATGCTGAAAGAAGTATTCGCTAAAGATGGTAAGCAATTAAACCCCTACTCACCAGCAGGATTTCCCAAAAGCTTTGACGGTGCAGAAGCCATCTATAAACAATATAGTAGCCTTGCTGCCAACTTTGGTCAAATGAAATTTCCCCGGCAAATATTCGCAACAGAAGACCACAATTTCTTTTTTGTAAAGTTCAAAGGTGAGATTGAAATAAAAGCGGGAGGAAAATATGAGAACGACTACCTGGGAACATTCAAACTGGTAAATGGCAAAGTGGTTGAGTACACCGAATACTTCAATCAGATTGTAATGGCAAAAGCGTTTGGAATTGAACTAAAATAGCAATTCAAGTCAATGTATTATAAGTTTTGTTCGCTCAATCGTGTTATTTTTATCAAGCTTCATTATCCTTCCAACCATTGAAGAAATTCGCTGGCTTTAGCTTTGCTCACCACAATAGTTTCGGGAGTATCAACCTTTAACCTGGCAACCAGCTTACGTGCGAAAAAACGCTCTGCATTGGCTATGGCATTTTTGTTGATGAGGAACTGCCTGTTGGCTCTGTAGAACATAGCAGGATCTATCATTTTTTCCACATCATCAAGAGCAGACGATAGGTAGTATTTTTGGTTATTGAGGGTAGTGATGTTTATCATCGTCTTATCCAGATAAAAAAATGCGATATCCTTTACCTGGATGGGTATTATCTTTTCAAGCTGGTTGACCAGCAAAGCTGTTTTGTAATTAAACTTCAGTTGTTGTAAAAGTTCTGAAAGGTTTGTGTTGTTTTTTTCTTTTTCAAAAGCTGATCTTAAAGAATGAAATTTGTCGAGTGCCTTTTCGATCCGTTCTTTTGTGATGGGTTTTAACAGGTAGCTTACCGCGTTAGTATCAAAAGCATTCATAAGAAATTCATCGAAAGCTGTGCAAAAAATGACAGGACTTTTAACCTGTATTTTCTGATAAATTTCGAAACATAGGCCATCAGCGAGTTGGATATCTGAAAAAATCAAGTCCGGTTGCTTGTTTTGAGAAAACCATTGTAACGACTGTTCTATTGAGTCCAGAATTGTAATGATATTAATTGTATCGTCGATGAGTGTAAGCATATTTGCCAACTCGCGGGCGGCTTTAGCTTCATCTTCTATTATCAGGACGTTGATCATATAATAGGCAGTTTTACAGTAAAAAAGGCTTCAGCCATTTCAATACTGATTTCCTTATTGAATAACAATCTGTAACGTTGCAATACATTTCCCAGTCCAATGCCAGTGGAATATTTAACTGAGGATTTGGGCTGAAAATTGTTGCTTATAACAAGAAAGACATTTGATTCATTATGAATTTGAATAACTAAACGTCGAAGGGAAGAAGCGATATTGTGTTTTATTGCATTCTCAATCAATAACTGTAACGTTAGTGGTGGTACTTTTGTAGATAACAGGTTTTCATCAACATCAATTTTGATCTCAATAGAATCTTCGAGCCTTGTTTTAATAATGTATAGATACGATTCAATAAATGTAAGTTCATCTTTTAATGTTGCTGTATCAAGATCTTTATATTGCAGCACATAACGGTATACATTTGCGAGTTCAGCTACATAATCCTTTACTTTTTTTTCCTGAGTTAATGAACTAAGCGTATTCAGTGTGTTGAACAGAAAATGTGGGCTAAGCTGCTCTTTTAATGAAGATAAATTTGCTGCTAATTGAGCCTGCTTCAGCCGTTCAATTTCCAGGCTGTTTTTTTGTTTCTCAGCCAGGATGTTCAGGTAGTAAGTGATAAAATAATATAAGCCACTTATTAGCAGGCCCCTTAATAGCAATATATATTTTCGTTTGCCTCCCGTTATTTCGGGCAGCTGCAGTATGTTGTTAGTAAAGCATGAGAGTAACGCGTCATACACAAAACTTAATAGACCAATTCCTATAATGGTCAATGAGGCAAATAGAACCTTATTAGATTTTGGGAAGTAATTCTTTTTGACTTGTATTATAAGAATATGCGCAATCCAACATGAAAAGCAAAAGACAAAATTGTATAATATACCAAGCAAAGTAATGCCCACGTCAAGTTTGTCCATCCGTATCATCCTGGGAAACGATGCTACCAGCGAGATGCCAAGGGAAATGATACTACCTAATATCCAATATTGTCTTTTCACGCGGTAAAAATAAAATTTCCCTGATTCCTTGTAGTAAATTTAGCGTGGAAGGGGGCAATTTGAGATCTGAGGCAGGCAATATTTGTTATTTCCGAGTAGACGCTGATACATTAATTGCCCCTGCTAGTCATGCGGATGCGAAAAGCCGCCGTATGGTATTTACAACCGCCATTGCCATTTCCGTTGCCTCCTGATCACACTTTCCACAAATGGCGCCAGGGCCTTGAACACCTTTTAGTTCATGAGGTGGGGTAATCGCAATCGTGCTGGCCGGGCATTATAACGAAAAAGGGACTAACTTACCCGGCACTACGGAGAATTTTTTATTCTTGAGATCAAGGAACAATAATGACCGCAGAAATAATTTATTACCTGTCATTCCGCCGATACCCATCTTCATCATTTGCTTTACCTGTACATCGCTTGCGCCTTCGATATAGGTCGCTTTGTTTATCGGGAGCTTATTGAAGGCAATCGTGATGCTGTCACCGGTTGCCACACTCGTAGCTTCCAGCGCTTTTCCCCATGAACTGACATTGTATTTAACCGGCACGGCCCCGGGGGATGCCAGGGAAAGCACCGTTTCCTTATCTGTCAATAATTCGAAAGCGCTGGAGCCGGTATCAAAATACAAAATGCTTCGTTTACCCCTGATCAGGGATGGAAAAAGGATGCGCCTTCCCGAATAATACAGATCAGCCAGCTCCGGCTTGCGCTTTGAATGATAGTTGATCACAATGCGTTTTCCGGGATAGTCGATCAGCACCTGCCGGTCATCAATAAGATCGACCCCAAGCGTTCCAACAATTTCAAGAGACTTCGGTGCCCAGCTGACTGTAGTATTTCCCAATGGGCGTATGAGAATTTCTTTAGCCAGTATTTTCATACCACCAGTGCTGAATTGAAACCCTGACAGCTTTGCTGTTGTATCAGTTGCCTGAATGGCCTTTGGATATCGTGCGCTTATAGCTGCCATTTTATTTGTGTAAAAAAGCGAGTAAGGTGAGCCAAGATCAAACTGCATATAAAATGTGTAGGGACAGTTCATGAATTTTACAGGGATCAGCATGGCGGCATGCTCATCCCATTGACCATTAATACTGTCGCCCTTCCAGGTGAAAGGGATCGTGTAGGTCTTATCTGGAACCGTCAGTTGGTTGGCAGTAGACTCCTGTGCGCTGGAAAAATAAAAGCTGGAAACCAGGAACAGGATGGCAGCAGTTTTAATAACATGGAGGTGCATAGCAGATTTATTAATGACGTAAAACTATTATCTGCAAAGACCATTAAACACGACATTCGCCCGACAATCACCCGACATTTATTGAAAACCAACTTGTTGAACTTTCCGTTCGATCCTGGATGCGTTGATGAAAATAATTACAGCATTTAAAAAATACATGAACAGAAATGGCCATAGATAGCTGACCAGGCTGCCACGGTTACCGAAGGCAGACACCTGGATAAGATTGTAAGCAAGCGTTAGCAGCAGGGTGATATGAAGTATGACGGCCCAGTAAATTTGTTGCCTCAACAGTTTTTGACCGAGTTCGACTGTTTCCTTTTGCAGGTTGTTCTGTTTTTTAAGCAGATAGTTGGGGATCATAAAATGAACCCATGGTATGACGAGATAGGTAAAACAAGACAGGTTAAACAACTGGAGGAAATGCCTGTCGTTTGAAGGGGATTGCTGGTCCGCTACCACAGGTATGGACGTTTCAACCTTCACCAGGTCTTCATAATGTTTCCCCAGTGCTTTCGCAATTACCTTGAGTGTATAACTGCGGGGAAGACTTTCACCGTTCTCAATCCGCTGAATGGTCCGCACAGACAGACCGGAAAGCTCTGCAAGTTCTTCCTGTGTGAATCCTTTTTGCTGCCGGGCAGCAACGATACGATGATGAAGCGCCATATCAGTAGTGTTTTTGGTCAGGAATTTTAGTGATGGATAATGTCTATTCTACTTCATTGATATTTCTAACTCTTACATCCGGCATAGTTCTGAAAATGTCTTCCATATACTTTTTATGATTGGCTCCGGCAAGAACGACCACTCTTTTTACTCCTGCCTTTCTCGCTCTATTTACAACATTTTCACACATTCCTTTATTTCTCATTATCCACCAATGCATTTTCGAAAGCACCTCTTCTTTAGGGAAGTTCTTCATATCATACATCTCTGCCAAATAAAAATCTCCTGTAGCAGAAATGGTGGATGCTTCGTCTGTGTTTAACCATTCAGTTACGTTTTTGGAAAACTTTTCGATACTGTCATATTTTTCATACCCCTTACTGATTTTATCCAAATTAGATTTCAATTCTTTTTTAAAGAACGTAGTGGTATCTTTTTTAAATTCTTTGAATTTTGTATCGAATGCCACCCAGGATGCGCCCCAATTCAAATCGTAATCCTGGCAATCCATAGGAAGCAATTCGCGAATTCCCATTTCCTGCATCATTGGAAAGGCTATAAGTGCATATTCAGAAGTTTTCAGTCTTCTCATGCTCCGTCCTATTGTATCCAATTGAGGGCTAAGCACTTTATTGACATAGTTTTCAAGTTCAACATCAGGTTTTTGCTGAAGGCTATTGAAAACCTGCCAAAATTGGTAATGGCCATTTGCAACATCTTGATCAAGATAATAAGCATGGGCTAAATCAGTTTTTACCCGGTAGTTTTTGGGTTCTGATAGCGATAGTTTTTTTAAACTGTCAATCCTCTTGGGAAGCAACGCTACTGGTATATTTCGATTGTTCATCAGCATTTTTAGCCGGTTGATATTGGGCTGTTTACACCAATAATCCATCACAAGCCGCTCATCTTCCTTACTTAAGAACTCACCAAAAAAAGCATCGGGTCCGAATTTTCTGATCTTATTATGAATGCCGGAAAAATCTTGTTTCGGATACTTGCTATAGTCATGTGAAACCCCTATCAGTATAATATCTACTTGTTGCGCATAGGTGTTAATCGAGATGAAGAAAATGAAAAAAAGAAAATACTTCATATTTTGCCTGGTTGTTTAGTTAAAGTGTTTGTTCCTGTTTTTGCCTTCCACCTGAATAATTAATAGTTAGCTATCTCAATCAGTTTCTTCACGTCCCGCACAATGATTTTTCTTCCTCTCGTTTCTAAAATCCCTTCTTCTTTAAACTCAGTCAACAACCTCACCACATTCTCTCTCGCCGTTCCCACCAGGTTAGCCAGATCAGGCCGGCTCATGTTGATTTCTACCGGCATTCCCGGTTGAAAATTGTCTTTATATTTTTCACGTAGTACAATTAACTGAAGTGCCAGTCTTTCCCTGACCGATTTTTGGGAGAATAAGCTAAGACTGTTTGCCAGCACGGCAAATTCGTGACTTAATGTTTTTAAAAGCCGCCCGCTTAATACCGCTGATTGTTGTATGGCAGCCAGAAAATCTTCTTTCGGTATAAAAACGATCCTGCTTTCTTCCAGGGCGGCGGCTGAATCAGGATAATGATCTTCTGAAAGTACAGCATGATACCCCAGCAACTCGCCGGTGTTGGCTACATAAATGATCTGCTCCCTGTTCTCCTTATCCACTTTGTACTTTTTTGCCTTTCCGCCGGCTATATAATAAATGCCAGCTGGGTAAGCTCCTTCCCTGAAAATGATCTCCCCTTTTTTATAAACATGCTCGGTTTTATGGGAGGTTAGCAGTTCGTGATCGTCCAATGGATGATCGGTGAGGATGGACTCCGTTTTAAAGTCCCATTTATCTATCGGAAAAAGGCCTTTGATGCTCATGCGGGCTCAAAGTTAGCTTTTTAAAAATTGATAAAACTCACTCCCGGAACTGATAAGGTTTACCACAGCGGGGACGCCTTTAAAATAATTTTGCCAATGAAACATGAACCGGTAAATATCAGCATATCATGACATTGCTCGAAAAAAGAATGCATGCCTGGAAATGGATGGCTTCAGACCAGTTATTTAACCAGCTTTATCCATCTTCCATCGGGCGGCTGGCAAAAAGACATTGGACTCCTTTAAGCGTAGCCCAAAAAGCTGCTAGCTTCTTAGCTGCTGAAAAGGAAGTAAAAATATTGGATATCGGAAGTGGAGCGGGCAAATTCTGCCTGGCGGCTGCTTACTATAAAACCAATGCCTTTTACTATGGCGTTGAGCAGCGCAAAAGTTTGATTGACCATGCAGAAGGTGCAAGGATAATGCTGGGCCTTGATAATATCTCTTTTATTCATGGCAATTTCACACAACTGGATTTCAGGGATTATGATCATTTCTATTTCTATAATTCCTTTTATGAGAACCTGGCTGGAACAGACAGGATAGATGATAGCATTGATTATTCAGGTGAATTATATAATTACTACAGCCGGTATTTATATAAGCAATTAGATCAGAAACCGGCAGGCACGCGGCTAGTCACTTTTCATAGCCTGGAAGATGAAGTGCCGGCGAGTTATCATGTTGCGCAAACTGAAATGGACAACCTGCTGAAGTTCTGGTTAAAAATATAAACGGTAGTATTAAACATAATGGATATGTTCAGGCCAAAGCTGTGGGATACTTTAAAGAACTACGACCGCCATCAGTTCAGCAAAGACATGCTGGCCGGACTGATCGTTGGTATTGTAGCCCTCCCTTTAGCCATCGCTTTTGCTATTGCCTCGGGTGTATCTCCGGAAAAAGGATTGTACACGGCCGTTATTGCAGGTTTTATTATTTCTGCATTAGGAGGCAGCCGGGTGCAAATCGGTGGGCCTACCGGGGCTTTTATCGTTATTGTATATGGTATTGTGCAAACCCACGGCGTAAACGGTTTGATCATTGCCACTTTTATGGCCGGCGTAATGCTTATCATTATGGGATTTGCCCGGCTGGGCGCGGTAATAAAGTTCATTCCGCATCCTTTGATTGTTGGTTTTACCAGTGGTATAGCCCTGATCATTTTTTCCTCGCAGATGAAAGATTTTTTTGGCCTGCAAATGGGAGCTGTTCCGGCTGATTTCTCCGATAAATGGATTGGTTATTTTCAGGCATTCCGGAGTATAAACATTTATGCGGTCTTAATTGCAATAACTACTGTTGCTATTATCCTGCTTTGGCCAAAAATAACGCACAAAATACCCGGTTCATTAGTAGCAATTGTGATTACTACCGCTGTCATGCAATTGCTGCATCTGCCTGTGGAAACAATAGGCAGTAAATTTGGCAACATTCCTTCTTCTTTGCCAGCACCGGCCATTCCGGACCTGGATTTTGCTACCATTAAAAACCTTGTACAACCTGCATTTACTATTGCACTACTCGGAGGTATTGAATCATTGCTTTCGGCTGTAGTGGCAGATGGAATGACTGGTGGCAATCACCGCTCAAATACTGAACTGATAGCTCAGGGAACCGCCAATATATTCTCTTCAATTTTCGGAGGCATTCCTGCCACAGGTGCT
>CBHEUU010000155.1:0-8583 GCA_965990355.1 uncultured Chitinophagaceae bacterium | reverse complement strand
GCCATGGCTTTCATAAGGAAGGCTCACAAATTTCACCGTGCCACCATGACCTTTAATAGCGTTGAACAATCTTTCGCTTTGAATAGGGAAGGTGCCGGTATTATTGTCTGCATCACCATGGATCAGCAGCAAAGGTGTTTTTATTTTATCGGCATAGCTGAATGGGCTCATGTCATTGTACAGGTCAGGTGCCTGCCAGTAAGTGCGGTCCTCATTCTGGAAACCAAAAGGAGTAAGCGTTCTGTTGTAAGCTCCGCTGCGGGCAATACCGCCTTTGAAAAGATTGGTATGTGCCAGCAGGTTGGCTGTCATAAATGCGCCATAACTATGCCCGCCTACAGCCACACGGTTGCGGTCGCCCACACCCATATCAGCCAGTTTATTGATAGCGGCTTCTGCATTCAGCTTCAGCTGATCAATAAAATTATCATTGGGTTTTTTGTCTTTATCAGTAGCAACGATCGGCATTTCTGCATTGTTGAGAACGGCATATCCCTGCGTTACATAAAACACCGGTGAGCCATAATTCACTAAAGTGAAACGGTGCTCGCTGCCGCGGACCTGTGCAGCATCAGCAGCAGAATTGTATTCTGCTGGATAAGCCCAGATGAATACAGGCAGTGGCCCATCGCGTTTGGCATCGTATCCTTTAGGAAGATAGAGATCGCCGGTAAGATCAACACCATCTGCTCTTTTATATCTTATTTTTTCTTTGCTCACTCCTTCCATTTGTGGATAAGGGTTTGTGAAAGATGTAAGCTGGCGGTCAGCCACACGCAGTTTCAGGTTTTTCAGCCAGTAATTAGGCATTTCCTTTTCACTTTCTTTACGTGTGATCAGGGTGAGCTTATTAGGATCAAGTACACGTACAATCGTTTCATAATACCCTTCCTTGCAACGCCAGAGTGTATCAGCTTTTTTAGTATGCACATCATAAGAAAGAAGGAAAGGAAGATCGCCTTTGGGTGAACTGCCGGTAGAATTGTTGAGCAATATCTTATTGCCATTATCTATCGTGATCAATACATTTTTCCCAAAACTATTGGGCGCAGTAAGAGGGAAACCGGGATTGCTGTATGCATCCGTTGTGTTGCGGGTGATCAGTTTTTCCAGGTCTCCGGTTACAGCATTATAACGGTCGAGCTGGGTTACCTGTTTGCTGGTCAGCCCCTCTGTTACGAGGGCCAGGTTTTTATCGCCCCAGGTCACTCCACGGAAACGCATTTTTGTTTTAAACAATTCTTTGGGTTCAGCAGTAAAAGGGGCAGCCTGTGCATACACTGCATCCCTGTACTCTGCCTGTTTTTTAATAAGACCGCTGTCGAGTGGCATGCACCATACAATGGTAGCCGCTTCGTCATCTTTCCAGTCGAACCCGCGTACTACATTCTGCACATTGTCATTGCCGCCGGGTGCTGTTTCGGAAGAAGGCAGATCGGCCAGTTTCTTCACCAGCTTTCCCTGCAGATCGATCACAGATACTGTAGACGGGAAGCCATTGGAAGGAACGAGATAAGAGAATGGTTTTTTCAGGGTGCGGACCAGCAGGTATTTCTTATCAGGAGAAGCCTGGATGCTGCTGTAGATAGCAGGCGCACCAATCTTTGTTTCCACACCATTCACGTTTTTTACCAGTTGGGAAGTGGCAAAGAACTCATACAACTGTTCGTCGTACGGGCTTTTGATCATATCCTGGTAAGTAGGGCGGGGAGAAGCTTTGCCATAGTTTTCCTGGGTGGTTGGGCCTTTTGGGGCCAGAGGTCTTACCGGTGCCGCAGTTGGCGGTTTCAGTGTGGTGCGGTAAAGCAGGGTATTATCATCATACCACTGGTAGCCGCCACCTACTACATTCAGAGCGGTTTTATTGATATGGGTAGCTTTTTGTGTAGTGATATCGATCACGTAAAGGTCTACCCGGTTGGCAGTAGTGTGTGTGAAAGCAATTTTTTTATTGTTGGGACTCCAGCTCACACTGCCTGCATACAATGGTGAAGGCAGCCCGGTTATCTTGAATTCTTTACCGCTGCTGATATTTTTCAGGTAAAGATTATTGATGAAATTCTGCCGGCTGGGTGCATAGTTTGCCGGGTTGATGCGAAGGCCGGCGATCTTCAATTCTGGCCTGGCCAGTTCTTCTACTGAGGGATAGCTATTGCTTTCGGTAAACAGCATCCATTCCCCCTTATCATCAATGCTGACATTAGGAGTAGGTTTTGCCAGTACCATATCGGCAATGTCTTTGGGAGGAAGTTTGTAAGCCACATCATCCTGCGAATAGGACTGACAGGCAAGAAAAACTACGGAAAATAACAACGAGATTCTTCGTGTGCGCATAGCAGTATTGGTTTTTTGAATGGTATGATATAAGGGATAAGGATGCAGGGTGGGCTGTCCCGGATGCATCATTATTGGACGCCATAACCCGCTTTAACTTGCAGCAAGATAAGGCCTTTGAAATTTTTTTTGTTTAAATGGATTTGCTGCTACATATTTGCAATGAAATGAAAAAACAGCATACAAATATTCAATGGTGGTGGCAGACAGACGCTGAACGGGGTTTGTAATGTCATTACTGTGTATATTCTAAACATATCCAGCCCCGACACTGTTCGGGGCTTTTCTTTTTATATGAAAAAAATATCGCTTACTACTACCTGTAAAAAGATGCTGGCAGATGTATTCACGCCTGTTGGTATTTACCTGCGCCTGCGCGACCGCTTCCGGGATACGATCCTGCTGGAGAGCACGGATTTTCATGCGGCGGAAAACAGCTATTCTTTTATCTGCATCAATGCCATTGCAGGGATAGAGATCAGGTCTGCTGAAACCATTGAATTCAAACTGCCGGGGCAGGAGCCTGAAAAAGCAACCATCGGCAAAGCTGCTGCAGTGCCTGGCATCCTGTGGGAATTCATGCAACGTTTTTCCATTGAACCTTCTGCTGAAAAAGAAGCCCGCTTTGCGCAGGGCCTGTATGGCTACACCACTTACGATGCAGTGCAGTTCTTTGATACGATCCGTTTATCGGATAAAAAAGCAGCTTCACCCATACCGCTGATGCGTTACCGTTTGTATCAGTATGTAATAGCCATAAATCATTTCAAAGATGAACTGTTCATCTGCGAAAACAAAGTGGCAGGTGTGGAAAGCGAATTGCCTTTGCTTGAATCCCTGATACGCAGTAAAGACGTACCCGTGTATCCTTTCCGCGCAGCAGGAGAAGAATCTTCCAATATGAAGGATGATGAATACAGGGAAATGGTGAAAAAAGGAATTGCCAGTTGCCATCGCGGTGATGTGTTTCAGATCGTATTAAGCCGCCGCTTCAAACAGGGTTTTACCGGTGATGAGTTCAATGTATACCGTGCCCTGCGCAGCATCAATCCCTCTCCTTATCTTTTCTTTTTTGATTATGGTGATTATAAACTGATGGGTTCATCTCCTGAATCGCAACTGGTGATCAGCAATGGAAAAGCCATCGTGCATCCTATTGCAGGCACTTTTAAAAGGACCGGTGATGATGTGCTGGATGAACAGGCTGCAGCACGTTTATTAAAAGATGCCAAAGAAAATGCGGAACACGTGATGCTGGTAGATCTTGCACGGAATGACCTGAGCAGGGTTTGTGATGATGTGACAGTAGCGCAATACCGGCAGGTGCAGTTTTTCTCCCATGTTATTCACCTGGTAAGTGAAGTGACAGGGACAGTAAAGGAAAACAGCAATCCGTTTGAACTGGTAGCTAAAACATTTCCAGCAGGCACATTGAGTGGAGCGCCAAAATTCAAAGCAATGGAACTGATCGATCAGTATGAGCCCACTTCTCGTGGTTACTACGGCGGCGCTATCGGTTTCATGGGATTTGATGGCAGTTGCAATCATGCTATCATGATCCGCACTTTCCTGAGCAGGGACAATACCTTGTTTTACCAGGCTGGTGCCGGCGTGGTAGCTGCTTCCCAACCCGAAAGCGAATTGCAGGAAGTGAACAATAAGCTTGGCGCTCTGAAGAAAGCAGTGGGCTTTGCAGAAACGATACAATAATTTTTCAGGAGTATATCAGTAATAAAAGAATATGAAGATCCTTGTTTTTGATAACTACGATTCATTTACCTATAACCTGGTGCACCTGGTAGAAAAAATATTGCATCAACGGGTAGACGTTTACCGGAATGACCAGTTACCCCTGGAAAAAGTGAAAGACTATGATAAGATCATTCTTTCCCCCGGACCAGGCATACCATCAGAAGCAGGTTTATTGCTGCCGCTGATCAAAGAATATGCTGCCACCAAATCCATACTGGGCGTTTGTTTGGGCCACCAGGCAATTGGAGAGGCATTCGGCGGAAAGCTGGAAAACCTGAGCACCGTATATCACGGCGTGGCTACGCCGGTGAAACAGACAGCAGTAAAAACCGATCTGTTCAAAGGCATGCCTGATGAATTTGAAGTGGGAAGATATCATAGCTGGATCGTAGCTGAAGAAGGATTGCCAAAAGAACTGGAAGTGACTGCAAGGGACAGCAACAATTTTATCATGGCCATGCAGCATAAAAAATATGATGTGAAGGGAGTGCAATTCCACCCCGAGAGTGTGTTGACACCGGAAGGGGAGAAGATATTGAGAAACTGGCTCAGTTAACTGTTGAAATGAAATAAAAAAATGCGTAAAATCTTACAATACCTTTTTGAGCATAAAACACTTCCGCAGGCGCTCGCTAAAGAAGCGCTGGTGAATATCGGCAAAGGTGTTTATAACGAACATGAAGTGACGGCTTTCATGACTGTCTATCTCATGCGCAGCATCACCATTGAAGAACTGCAGGGATTCAGGGATGCATTGCTGGAGCTTTGTGTGCCGGTGAAGCTGGATGGATATGAAACGGTCGACATCGTAGGTACAGGCGGAGATGGAAAAGACACGTTCAATATTTCAACACTCAGTTGTTTTATTGTGGCGGGTACTGGTCAGCCTGTGGCGAAGCATGGTAACTATGGCGCTTCTTCTGTGAGCGGCGCTTCCAATGTAATGGAGCAGTTGGGGTATAAATTCAAACAAGACAATGGCCAGTTGCAAAAAGAAATAGAGAAAGCCAATATCTGTTTCCTGCATGCACCGCTTTTTCATCCTGCACTGAAAACGGTGGGACCTATCCGGAGAAATCTCGGCATGCGTACATTTTTCAATATGCTGGGTCCGATGGTAAATCCGGCAAACCCTGCTTTTCAATTGGTAGGTGTATTCAGTTTGGAAATGGCAAGGGTATATAATTATTTCCTGCAACTCACGGGCAAGCCCTTCACCATCATTCATAGTCTTGATGGATACGATGAAATATCGCTCACCAACGATACCAAAGTGATCACACAGCAGGGTGAGAAGATCATGACACCGCAGCAACTCGGCAAGCGGATGGTAGCAGCAGCTGATATCCATGGCGGACGGACACCCGAAGAAGCAGCAAAAATATTTTCCACCATCATTAAAGGGGAAGGCACCTGGGCGCAGAATGCCGTGGTACTGGCCAATGCAGCCATGGCATTGCATTGCACTGGTAAGTATGAGCAATATGATGATGCTTATCATGCAGCTGTGGAAAGCCTGGAAAGTGGTAAAGCCTACCAATGTTTACAACAATTAATCGCATTACAATGAGCACGATACTTGATACAATTATTGAGGCCAAGAAAAAGGAGATTGAAAAGTACAAACCACTTAGCAGCGTTGAACGGTTTAAACGCGACGGATTTTTTTGGGAAATAGCCAACCGTTCACTTGTGCAGAGTTTGCTGGCGCCGGGCAGCACCGGCATCATTGCAGAGTTCAAACGGAAAAGCCCCAGCAAAGGTTGGTTCAAAACAAAAGAGCTGGAAGTGGAACCCGTTGTAGTACCCTACAACAACCTGGGTGCTGCAGGTATATCTGTGCTTACCGATGGAGAATTTTTTGGTGGTGATCTCGACGATCTGATCCAGACCAAAGTGGTATCAGACATACCCGTGTTGCGCAAGGATTTTATTGTTGATCCCTGGCAGATCGCCGAAGCAAAAGCATTTGGTGCAGATGTGATCCTGCTGATCGCAGCTTGTTTAAGTCCTGCTGAAGTGAAATCTTTAGCTGCTTATACCAAAAGCATAGGATTGGAAGTGCTGCTGGAAGTACACAATGAAGAAGAGCTCGGGCATATTTGTGATGAAGTGGACATGGTAGGTGTGAACAACCGTAACCTGAAAACATTTGAAGTAGACATTAATATTTCGCTGGAGCTTATCAACAAAATCCCAACAAACAAACCTGCAGTGGCAGAAAGCGGGATCAGCAATATTGAAACGATTGTAACTTTAAGACAGGCCGGGTTCAGGGGATTTCTGATTGGTGAAACGTTTATGAAGGAACCGCATCCGGGAAAGGCGTTTGAGAAGTTTGTGAATGACCTGCGAAACAATGGATGATCATTTAAACACAACGATTGCTTGCTGATTTTTAAAATCTAAAAGCAAGATCTTATGCGAATCAAAGTATGCGGAATGACATTGCCTGAGCAGGTAAATGCCCTCGATGAAATGGGAGTGGATTTTGCTGGGTTTATCTTTTATCCGAAATCGCCCCGATACATGGGACAAAAGATTTCCCCGGAAAAGATGAAACAGATCAAAGGGCGTATTGCTAAAGTGGGTGTTTTCGTAAATGCACCTTACGAGGAACTGATGAAAACGGTGGAAGATTACCGGCTCGATATGGTGCAGTTGCACGGCGATGAAACAGCTTTCTTTTGTGATAAGGTGGCGAACTATGTTACGGTGATCAAGGCATTCCGTGTTTCAGAAAACGATCCGCTGGATTGGATGGTCCGCCCATTCCACGATAGTTGTGATATGTTCATGTTTGATACTATGGGCGCAGGTTATGGAGGAACGGGTAAAAAATTTGACTGGAATGTGCTGAAGCAAACCAATCCCGACAAATTATTTTTTCTCAGCGGCGGTATTGAACCCGGCGACGAAGAAAAGCTGAAAGAATTTGAACGGGAAGAAGCCGGTAAAAAACTTTTTTCCATCGATATCAATAGCCGGTTTGAGATCACGGCCGGTGTGAAGGATATGGAGAAAGTGAGAATGTTTGTTAACAACCTTCGAAATGCCTGATATCATGCCTATTCACATTATCCGGAAAGCAACGGAGGATGACCTGGCTGCGATGCTGGATATTTACAACGATATCATCCTGCATACTACGGCCGTGTATGATTACAAGCCGCATACCATGGAAATGAGAAGGCAATGGTGGGAAACAAAACAGCAACAGGGTTTTCCGGTATTTGTTGTGGAAGAAGAGGGACGTTTGGTTGGCTTTAGCTCGATCGGTCCGTTCAGGGCATGGGCTGCTTACCAGTACAGCGTGGAGAATTCAGTGTACGTGGCAGCTTCTGAAAGAGGGAAAGGTATTGGCAAACTGCTGATCCCACCACTGATTGAAGCCGCCAAAGAAATGAAATTGCATACGATCATAGCGGGAATAGATGCCACCAATGAAAGCAGCCTGCGGTTGCACCGGCATTTCGGATTTGAAGAAGTAGCACATTTCAAACAGGTGGGCTGGAAATTTGACCGCTGGCTGGACCTGAAGTTTTTACAATTAATAATCTGAACAGAATTATAATGACGAATCAAACATTTACAGCACCCGATGCGCAAGGTTATTACGGATCATTCGGTGGTGCATACATTCCGGAGATGCTGCACAGGAATGTGGAGGAGCTGAAAACAAGATATCTCGATATCATAGAAGATCCATCTTTTCAAAAAGAGTTTGGAGAGTTGCTTGCTGATTATGCGGGACGGGCTACACCTCTATATCTTGCAAAGCGATTAAGTAAACAGTTTGGCACTACAATTTATCTCAAGCGGGAAGATTTGTGCCACACCGGTGCACATAAGATCAACAACACCATCGGGCAGATACTGCTGGCAGAAAGACTGGGCAAGAAAAGGATCATTGCTGAAACAGGCGCGGGGCAGCACGGAGTGGCCACTGCAACAGTGTGTGCACTCAAAGGCTTGAACTGTATCGTGTACATGGGAGAGAAAGATATCGAGCGGCAGGCACCCAATGTTGCGCGGATGAAAATGCTGGGAGCTACAGTTATTCCTGCTGTTTCCGGTAGTAAAACACTGAAAGATGCCACGAATGAAGCGATCCGCGACTGGATCAATCATCCTGATGATACACATTATATCATTGGCAGTGTGGTAGGGCCACATCCTTATCCTGATATGGTAGCGCGTTTTCAAAGTGTGATCAGTAAGGAGATGAGATCGCAATTATTGGAAAAGACCGGTAATGAATTGCCGGATTATGTAATAGCCTGTGTGGGCGGAGGCAGCAATGCTGCTGGTAGTTTCTATCATTTTCTGGATGAACCTTCTGTTCAATTGGTAGCGGTGGAAGCTGCGGGATTGGGTATTCATAGCGGGCAAAGTGCTGCTACTTCACAATTAGGCAAACCCGGCATTTTACATGGCAGCAAAAGCCTGTTGATGCAAACGGAAGATGGCCAGGTAGTAGAACCACACAGTATTTCT
>CBHEUU010000154.1:0-8584 GCA_965990355.1 uncultured Chitinophagaceae bacterium | reverse complement strand
ACATCAAAATAAACAGTATGAGGTAAAAAAGCAACCGTGATTACCCCTATTTTTCAGAAGGTGTATTTCCCCTACGCCCATGCACTCAAATAAAAAACCCCAGCTCCTGGTAGAGAGCCGGGGTCTAAGTTGACCATCAATAAGGGTTGGTTTAAGGTTAAATGGCTATACGTTTGACTAGGCTAATGATCACAGGTGACGGCACAATTTTTAAAGAAATATCGAATTAGGCTTTAGTAGACTTCTTATAAACACTCCACTGGCTGCCGTTTTCTGACTTCAAAATAATTTTTGAATCAGCTTGCTCCAGAGTAATATAATAGGTAGTACCTTCTTCATTGGAAAGCTCAAACAATTCGGTGATCCAGCGGCCGCCATATTTTTGCTTCAGGGATGTTTGCAGGTTCATCGGCAAATCCAGTGAGCTGATATTACGTGCAACGCCGAGCATTTGACCTTCGAAAGAATAGAACGCCGTTACATGTTGCTCGTTGTAAATAAAGGACGCTTTGTAAAAGCCTGTACCACTTGTCCAGCTGACTTCTTTCGCAGCTGCGAAATCGCTGTTGAATGCGTTTAATACTGCAGTATTGACATTGGTTTCATTAGCAAATGCAAAGAAACTGCTGAATGCGATGGCGAGTGTAAGGATGATCTTTTTCATAATGTTGTATTTGTGTGGTTTACTTTTTATTTGTTGTCTGTTACTTGTTTGGTAACGATGACACAGCAAAAGTATGTCGCCTAACCACTGAAGACAAGGTAATTGTGAGGGGCGGAACAGCAGGTTAAACAGTGTTAATGGTCGTTATAATCCATTAACTATTCTCTTGTATTCTAGCTAAAATAACATAGTCAGGAGTGATATGCTTAACGTTCATTAACGTGGCGGGTGCTCAGTTAGTTGAAAAGGAGCCCGTAGGTGTTAAGACAGCATGTTGGAATGTCCGGCCGAGATTACATACGCAAGTGCACCACCAGCTCCGGCATGTAACTGAACCATATAACCTTGCATACGCAGCTCATCTATAATCGTCGCATACCTTGCAGAATAGTCGAGCAACAACCGTTGATGCGCCTTTGCTGATCGTAAATGCTGCCATACAGAGAACTGGATCATTTCAAGATCAATTGCCGGCTCTTGAGCAGGTGCAGTAGCCGATACTGGTTCCGGTCCGGCAATGTGCCGGGTAAAAATTGAGTGGAAGAAATGTCTCCATTTTTTCATGGAAGGGATATTAGAAGATGATTGGATAATTGCTGTTAACTGAACCCAAAACTAATACTCTCCTCTTTATTTATCTGTAGTCCGTTTTAGGAAAATGGTTGTCGAATAACCACTACACTAATAGCAGCATAAGCCCAGCAGATGCGGTTCTCACACTTGCTGATAGCAGGGAGTCATGCGCCATACTGAAGTGATCACTACTTACCTTGCTCCTTTTAAAAGCCGCAAGCGTGAACCGAAAGTAATAGAAGAGATCTTTATAAATATGCGTAAGGACAGTCTTAGACCATTGCCGATCATTCCTGATGATGAGTTGGCAAAAAACAAAAGCCGCTTAAAGGCGGCTCTGTAAGATTTTGAAAATCAAGGTGGATCCTGCTGGGATCGAACCAGCGACCCTCTGATTATGAGTCAGATGCTCTAACCGTCTGAGCTAAGGATCCGGCGCTGTAAAACAGCAATATCTTTGTCTCGGGGCCGGCATTTGTCTTCGCAAAAAGCCTGTTTACCAGCCGGGGAGGCGCAAAAGTAGCAAATAAAATTATTACTAGCTTCTTAACCTATCTTTAACCGAAAGAAAAATATATTTGCGACCTTAAACTGATTTATGAAGAAAGTTGTTCTGTACGCTGTTAGTTGTTTGTTGATCACCTCTTTAGTTGCACAGGAAACACCCGAAGCTCCTCCCAAAAAGAAAAAGCAGGCTATCAATCTGGCCGGACGTGCCAATGACCACCTGATGATACAGCTTGGTTATACAGGCTGGGCCGGTAGACCCGATACGATCAATACAAGTGGTTGGTCGAAGAGTTTCAACGTATATTTCATGTTCGACTTCCCTTTTAAAACAAACCCCAAACTGAGTATAGCATTCGGACCGGGCATTGCTTCTGATCATATAAAATTTACTGATACTTATGTGGGCATCAAGGAATTGACATCCACACTGCAGTTCAGGGATGTGTCTGATACCAACCATTTCAAAAAAGTAAAGCTGAATACCACTTACCTTGAGGCTCCGATCGAATTCCGCTATACAGCCAATCCGCTGAACAGCGACAAAAGTTTTAAATGGGCTATTGGTGTGAAAGTGGGTACTATGCTGGATGCTCATACCCGCAACAAGACCCTGCAGGATAAAAATGGCAATACCATCAATGATTATAAAATGAAGGAAGCCAGTAAAAGATATTTCAATAGTACGCGCCTGGTGGGCACAGCCCGTGTAGGTCTTGGTCACTTCAGCCTCTATGGCAGTTACCAGATCACTACCCTGTTTAAAGAAGGTGTGGCGGCTGAGATCAGACCATGGTCGATCGGCCTGACCCTGAGCGGACTCTAAGAAAGAAAATACTTTAAATTAAAAAGTCAAAAGTGAAGACGGTACGGTTTTTACTTTTGACTTTTTAATTTTGACTAAATCCGTGGCCCGGATTTTATACTAATAACTTATGCTGGAAAAAAAGACCATTTTAAAAGAAGAGAAAGCAGTACTGGTAGGATTGGTGCATAAGGACCAAACGGAACAGCAGGTGCAGGAATACCTTGACGAACTGGCTTTCCTGGCAGAAACGGCCGGGGCTGTTACTGTAAAGCGTTTCACACAAAAATTGCAGCATCCTGATAGCCGCACATTTGTAGGCAAAGGCAAACTGGAAGAGATCAAGCTCTATATCCAGGGAAAGGATATTGGCATTGTGATTTTTGATGATGAGCTTACCGGTGCCCAGATCAACAACATAGAAAAAGCGCTCGAAGTAAAGACCATTGACCGCTCCGATCTGATCCTGGATATTTTTGCCCGCCGCGCCAAGACTGCACAGGCAAAAGCGCAGGTGGAACTGGCCCAATACCAATATATACTGCCCAGGCTTCGTGGTATGTGGAAACACCTGGAACGTTTGGGTGGTGGTATCGGAACAAGAGGTCCGGGTGAAAGTGAGATTGAGACTGACCGCCGGATCGTAAGAGACAAAATATCGCTGCTTCGCAAACGCCTTGCGGAAATAGACAAGCAGGCGTTCACACAGCGGAAAGATCGTGGTGAATTTATTCGCGTAGCCCTGGTAGGATATACCAATGTCGGAAAATCCACCCTGATGACTTTACTCAGTAAGAGTGATGTGTTTGCCGAGAATAAACTCTTTGCTACACTTGATACTACTACGCGAAAAGTTGTTTTTGAAAATACCCCGTTTTTATTGAGCGATACGGTAGGTTTTATCAGGAAACTGCCTCACCACCTGGTGGAAAGTTTTAAAAGCACGCTGGATGAAGTAAGGGAAGCCGATATCCTGTTGCATGTAGTGGATATTTCACATCCGGCTTATGAAGACCAGCTTGGCGTGGTAAATAAAACATTGCAGGAGATCGGAGCTTTTGATAAGCCAACCCTTACCATTTTTAATAAGATGGATCTTTATGAAGAGCGCACGTTTGACGAATGGCTGGAAGAAAGCACGAAAAATGAAATACTCGAAGATCTTCGCGACAGATGGGGTAATGAGACAAATGGGAATGCGATTTTTGTTTCAGCAATTGAGCGGCGCAACCTGGACAAGCTGAGAGCAGGGATCCTGGAAAAAGTGAGGCAGATGTACAGGGTCAGGTATCCTTATAAAACTGAATTCCTTTACTAGCATTTGATCCCTACGCGAATCAAGTCTCCTACAAAACATGGCCGAGAAAAAATACATCTGGCACAAGATCGCTGATCATATTAACGAGATCAATTTCTCTTCCAATAATATGACGGAGGCTGAAGTAGCTGGTAAAAATCTATGCCTGGCACGTTTTAATGACCAGGTTTTTGCTGTAGCCCGTAAATGCCCGCATGCGGGCGGTTGGCTGAGTGAAGGGTATATTGATGCTTTGGGAAATGTGGTTTGCCCTCTTCACCGTTATAAGTTTGACTTGAAGAACGGAAGGAACACAAGTGGGGAAGGATATTTTCTAAAAAACTGGCCGGTGGAAATAAGGGAAGATGGCGTGTATGTGGGGATTGAAGAGAATAAGTTATTCGGCCTCTTTTAATCCATTACCATTTCTTCAAAGCCTGAAGCAACTCGTAAAACAGCAAACTGTTCCGTCTTCCTCTGTACTGTGGATCATCATTTGATTCTGCTGGGATTCAACCAGTTTCCTGGCATGAGCCAGAACAGGAAGTTGAGTACCGTCGCCATAAAGAAGGTTCTGCATTTTATCAGCATCAATGCCTTTGCCGGTATCCGCCACTGAGAAAGCGATCTCAGCCTGCTCCGCGGTAATTTTCATTCCACTGATCGTAAGCTGAACATAGCCTTTAAAGGTAAACCGCATAGCATTTTCAAGCAGGCCGTTCAATATTTTTCTGAGTTTTTCCGCGTCACCTGAAAGCGTATTGGGTATGGCCGGATCAACAGTATGCAAAAGCCGTATATTTTTTTCTTCTGCTTCGGAATAAAAAGACGCAAGGATACTCAGCACAAGTTCTGCCAGTTGAAAGCCGGGTTGCTCCTGGCTGGGTAAACTGGTATCAGGTGAATATGGTACCGGATGAAGATTAAAGGAGGTTATTCCCGGGATATGCCCATTGGGCAGGCGATTTAATGATGGCCCGGGTTGAAAATAATGTGCATTCACAGCATGTCCCAGGTAATGGTCGGTTTCCCGGTGGAGATGCAACACATCTGCTGTGGTACCAAAGTTTTTATCCAGTTCCTGCTTCGTCCAAAGGACCCTGACGATGCCTGTCCTCTCCGTATCATTTATATCTTTTCTATACCCCTCATGAATAGAAAATACTCCATGGAAACCGGATGATAAGGCAGGCGAAATATTATGATCTCCTTTATACAGACCTGCTGTTTCATTTTTCTCTTCAACCATTTTTGTAGCTGGCCCGGGTTGCACCTGTTTACGCAACAGCCACAGGGCAAATAATATAAACACGTAAATGAATATTGCAGAGAAAATTGTCAGAAACCTGGCGTAGCTAGCCTCGTCTGTATTAGCATCAGCTCTCCGCTGGAGAAGGAGTTCCTGGCGTTCGGTCAGCAAACTCAAAGGAGACTGTATTCTTGTAGTGAGCCGTCGGTTCAGGCCATGATAACCCATTTCCTGTTTCAATTCCGGTGAAATGGAATCAGCCTTCATGATATTTTGCTGGAAAGTGATCTTGTTTTGAAGGGCTTGTTTTACCAGCATGATCTTGTTTTGCTGCATGGGATCGGCTTCCAGCGTAGCTGTTTCTTCCAGCATGCGAATCATGCGGCCATGCGCACCTGAAAGGTTTTTTTTCCATTGCTGGTCACCCGTAAGCAAATAAGATTGCAATAAAGATTCTGTTTCCGCTATTGAAGAGCGAATGCTTTCGATGTTCTGGACCACTTTATAACTACGCTGCAATTCCAGTTCTCCTGTTATTCTTCTCTCGCTGTTATAACTGATCAGTTTGACCATCAATACCAGGCTAAGGATGGTGAACAGGAAGAGCACAAACACGTTGCGCCTGGTCTTAACATTATAGAACAGGGATTTCATAGGGGGAGTGGAGTTGGGTGGACTGCGTTTTTTGGCAATTAGCAGGATAAATGCTGGCGGGAAAGTCCTTTGCAGGAATAATAAATGCGGTGGTGAAGCCGCTGGTGGATGGTGGTCGGGCTTGCATGGTTTTTCGATTGGATGGTTAAATATAATCAAAGAGTTGAAAAAAAGAAATGTTAGGAGAAGAAACTTGAATGAATAAAGGACTTTCCGGGCAAAGGGATTAGTGTTTTTTCGATGATGCCTCAAGAAAATGCAGGGTTGTCGTGGGAAAATGGGCTATGGTCGATTTTAGCTTTTCCCAGCGGATAGAAGCCTGATTTTTGAAACGATATTTTTCGTGATGGCATGCTGCTGCCAGCAGATTGTCATCTACCGGCATTCAACTCTGCAGACTGAAAAATTGTGGCTTAACGCTTCGATAGCATTGGGGTCATAATTCCTTTACACCAGCCGGGTATTTTTAGTCAGTTCATCCAAAAATGCGCTTATGCCTACCCTTTCCATTAACCAGCGACTCTGGTTGTATTTTCTGTTGTTCCTGGCCATTGCGGTCAATTTCAGCGGAATGTTTGTGACACTATTAGGGGCAGATGGTCCTTTGTATGCGAGCATTGCCCGCACAATGGTGGAGAAAGGAAACTATGTAGAGCTTTTCTCTCATGGTACCGACTGGCTGGATAAACCACATTTTCCTTTCTGGGTTACGGCCTTTTCTTTTGAAATTTTTGGGTTTACCACCTGGGCTTACAAACTGCCTGCGATCTTATTCCTGCTGCTCGGCGTATTATATACTTATTTGCTAGCGCGAAAATTATACAATGAGAAAACAGCTTATTGGGCAGCCATCATTTTGCTGACGGCACAGCATATAGTCATTTCCAATAACGATGTACGGGCCGAGCCCTATCTCACCGGGCTGATCATCGGCAGTATCTATCATTTCTACCGGGCCTATACAGAGAAAAAAAACTGGCAATTGGTTTTTGGTTCTTTACTCGCCGCCTGTGCGATCATGACCAAAGGGCCATTTGCTATTATTCCGATAGCAGGTGCTATTGGAGGAGAATTATTGCTGAAAAAGAACTGGAAACAGTTCTGGCATCCCCGTTGGCTGGTGGCAGCATCGCTGATCTTCCTGTTCATTACACCTGAGCTGTATTGTCTCTGGTATCAATTTGACCAGCATCCAGAGAAAGTAGTCTTTGGTCAGACAGGTGTCTCAGGTCTCAGATTCTTTTTTTGGGATAGCCAGTTTGGCCGTTTCTTCAATACCGGTCCTATCAGAGGGAAAGGCGATCCGGCTTTCTTTCTTCATACGTTGATCTGGGCGTTTTTACCATGGTCGCTGGTTTTGTATATGGCCCTTGTCAGAATATGGCAAAAGAACTGGCGTCGTCCATCGCAGCATGTGGAATGGTTGAGTTTTTCAGGAGCTTTTATCACTTTACTTGTTTTCTCATTGTCTAAATTCCAGCTACCGCATTATAGCAACATCATTTTCCCCTTGTTAGCTATTTTACTATCCGGTTATTTGCAGGAGGTGAAACTGCCAGGGGAATGGAAAGCGATCCGTGTGACACAGACTGTTGTTATCATTATCATGATCATTGCGCCAGTGTTGCTGCATTATTTTTTCAGGCCTGCAACACTTTCCTGGCCGGCATTAATATTGATCTTTGCGCTTGTATCGCTACTGATTATTTTACCAAGACTGAGCTCTTTTCCATCCAGGACTCTACTTTTTTACCGCACAGCACTTGCGGCATTGATCGTCAATTTTTACCTGAATAGTATTGCGTATCCTTCTATTATGCATTACCAGGCGGGAAGCCAGGCAGCATTTTATAGTAATAAAAAATTCCCGAATATACCGGTGATTCAATTGAGAAAGGATTATTCGTATGCATTGACGTTTTACCTGCATTCGCCGGTGATCACGATTGACAGCGTGCAGCAGTTAGAAAAGTTTTCTAATGCATCTTATCTGCTGTATGTGCCCGAAAATGAGGCAGAGAAACTACTTGAAGAGAACCCAGCTCCATTGAAAAAAGAATTCGATTATTTCCCAGTGAGTATGTTAAACGGAAAATTTATTAATTATAAGACGAGGGAAAAAGAGCTGGGTCAGTTTTCGTTGGTGTTAATGAGGGATCCGGAACTGCATGCGGACAGGGCGGAAGAGTAAATCCTTAGAAAAGGCTCATCTGCTCTTTCTTGTCCAATGACGGCTTCCCTTCAAATAAACTGATTTTACCAAAAACACCATCGTAACCGGCGGTCCTGATCACTTTTCCTTCCCGCATCCGCCGGATTGCTTCGGCTAACAGGGGATTGAACCGATGAATATCATTGATGGGAACTATCTGCAATAAGTCGAATTCATTTCCAAATGCGCTTATAACTTCTCCATAAGCCGTTACTACTTTCTTCGACTCAACACTCGTTTGATGTATTTCAGATAATATTTCCACCAGGGGAATAATGTATTTGAAGGAAGCCGCTTTGGCGGGTTGTAATGGTTCTTTGCGGTCGGCCAGCCGCTCTACCCGCTGCATTACGCCAATGGTTAGTTGTTTGCCGCACTCAGGGCATATATTATTGAGTGCGATTGCCTGCTTAGGTTCCAGGCAAACTCCGCAATTACGGTGTCCATCATAAGAATATTTTCCTTCTTCGGGAAAGAACTCATAAGTACCGAGAAAGCCTACCCCGGTTTTAATGGCATTGAACATAGCCTCATAATTGAGTTCTGTCTCAAACAGATTTGCTTCCCTGCCTAGTTTCTGAGGAGAGTGAGCATCTGAACTGGAGAGCATGGTCAATCTATCT